>CAKKQI010000356.1 GCA_919901895.1 Candidatus Brocadiaceae bacterium
GAAACCGACGGCTTAAAATATTTAGAATTAAAACCCGGGCTAAAAGTTTATGTGGATACCGAGCACCTCGGATATTCTCATATCTGTATCAACCCGCGGCATATCATTCTTTCCCGCGCACGATTCCATTCCAGCGCCCGGAACGTGATGACCGGCCGGATCACCAATCTCAACTTCCAGGAAAATATAGTCCGGGTAACAATTAACGTCGGAGTCGAACTGACGGCTTTTATTACCAAGGCATCTTTTGAAGAATTAAAATTAACCCTGGGGGAAACCATCACCGCCACCTTCAAAACCGCTTCGGTTCTGGTGCCTTAAAAAATAATGATGAAAGAAGAAATTATTAGCATTGAATTCGGTTTGACGCCGAATGCCGTGACTAAAGCGGCCGAACGAGTTAGCAATCCCCGTAAGCAAAAGAAATCCCGATGAAATTCAATAGCATTCATTTGTTAATCATTTTTATAATAGCATAACTTCTCATAAGAGGAATAAGGAATAATAGCAATAGGTACCCCCCATTTACTCTAATTATCTGCTCATTTTACTTGACGATTATATCGCCAATAACTATAATAGGTTCTTTATATGCTAATGGGACCGTTAAAGACCAGAGCGATGACGCTGAAGCGAAGCGATTATAGCGAAACCAGCCAGTGGGCAACTTTTTATACTGCTGATTTCGGTAAAATTAATACCATCGCCAAAGGTTCCAAGCGGAAAAACAAAAAATTTGACGGGCCGATTGATTTATTAAGTTATCACCATATTGTATTTCTTAATAAACCAAGTCAGCCTATTAAAATATTGATGGAATACGAATTACTTGATAGTTTTATGCCGTTAAGAACCAGCCTTGATTTGCTCACGCGGGGAATTTATGTGGCTGATTTTTTAAACCAGATGACTGCTTTAGAAGATAAAAATACCGTTTTATTTGACCTGGCTTTAGAAACAATGAAACAACTATCAGAAATTCAGACTGGCCGACCCGCCCCGATTTCATCGGGGCCCGCCCCGGTTTTTCCGGGTAATGAATTAATGGATCTGGTATTATTCGCCTTTGAAACCCGTGCTTTAAAATCGTTGGGCTATATGCCGTACACCCGCTCTTGCGCCCGGTGTAACAAACAAATAACACCTTCCGGGCCGGCAAACACGGTTACTTCAAATCAGGTAGTTTTCAGCGCCCGGGCCGGCGGCGCGGTTTGCCGGAAATGTCACCGAACGGATAACCACGTCATCACCACTAATCCGGGCGTCCTTTCATTATATTACAATCTTTCTACCGGCCAAACTTCTGATTTAAGCCGGCTAAAAATTTCCCTCTTCATGAATCAGAATTTGAGAGAAATCCTGAATTATTATATCGCCAGCATTCTCGGGGAACCGCTCAAAACCGCTCTGGCAATCCAACCAATGACAAATTCACGATTTTGCTATCGGAATAAAGAAACGGTTTTTAATTAATCTTGTAGTGAGTGTAACCGAGCTATATGGAAAAAAATAACTTCACCTGTTTAGTTGGTTTATTGTTTTATTTAATCTTAGTTTCAGGATTCAACGGTTGTGCCGGCTCGGCCGTAAAAAATCAAAACACCGGTCCACTAACCGAATCCGCACCTGCTTCGCCTGAAGCCGAAACGGCTTATCAAAAAGCCGAAGCGCTTTTCAATGAAGGCAAATTTTCACTCTCTTATAAAATATTGAAAAATCTTCGTAAACAAACTAAAAATCAGGAACAACAGGAACGGATTATGTTTTTAAAAACTGAAACTGTTTTCCGGATGGAAAAATATGAATCCGCTTATGACCTCTACGAACAATATTTAACCCTTTTCCCCAAAAGCG
>CAKKQI010000357.1:0-18041 GCA_919901895.1 Candidatus Brocadiaceae bacterium
TATGTTTGTTAGGATACGCAAAATATTTTCATCCACAACATTTGACAATTACTCAATTTTTAACGACTTCAATTACTTTTATACTACTACGAGAGTTTTCAGTAGCTTGAATAGGTTCTACGCGCAAACCCGTGATTTCAGCGTGTACGACCTGGCCCTCCGTTTTAAGTTTTGGCAAGAAGCGTTTAATCTGGTTTGCCGGTATGGCATAACCAATTCCGGTATTGGCAAAGATGAACCCAATTTCCGTTTCTAGCTTACCGTTAATGCCCACAATTTTACCATCCAGTGTAATCAACGGTCCTCCGGAATTACCGGGATTAATAGCCGCATCGGTCTGAATGGCATCCGAATAGTCATTCTGAAAACGATGCAAGGCACTAATTAATCCAAAAGTAACGGTTGGTTCCAAATCACTAATACCAATAGTAAAAGGATTGCCAACCACAATTACCGGTTGTCCAACTTCAAGAGTATCGGAATCACCAAATTCCAGATAGGGCAACTCTTTGGCATCTTTTATCTTGAGAAGAGCGATATCACCGGTGGGGTCGCAACCAATCCGTTCGGCTTCATATGATTTACCATCCGCCCGAAAAACATCCCATTTGACGCTGTTAGCTACGACATGATAATTGGTCAATACATAACCATCCGGCGAAACCAGAACGCCTGAAGCACCGGCGATAAACACATAGGCGGGAATTACCTTTTCCGAAACCTGAATAATTTTTTGTTGAAGGTTCAGGGCTAACGATTTAATGTCCTTATCTTCGGCGGAAACAAGCAGGGCATTGAAGATACCAAACGATAATACAACTACCCAGAACGAATATTTTTTTTTGCTAATCATATAAATTCACTCCGCTCACTACAAGTTTTTACCTCTGTTCTAAGACCGCTTCAACTTCAATGGTCTTATCTTCCCGCTGGATTTTTATCTTTACTTTTTCTTTAACTTTATAAGTCCTGATCATATTGATTAATTCCCGCGATTCGGTAACAGATTTATTATTTAATTGAATAATCACATCACCAACTTTGATCCCGGCTTTTTCAGCGGCGCTATCCGGAATGACCTGGTCAATTTTTGCTCCTTTAACATCCAGGGCGCCACTGACTAATTGTACGCCTAAGAAAGGAAGAGGTGTTTTTTCTATTTTCTTACCGGCAATAAGGTCCGGAAGAATTTCTTTTATGGCAGTTGATTTAACCGCCAAACCAACACCGGAATTAAGCCCCCATTCCAGAGGATGGGCAAATTGCCCGACGAGACCAATAAAATTACCGTCTAGATCAAATACGGCTCCTCCGATATTGCCATAATTAATCTTGGCATCCAATTGAAATGCTTTACCGTTAATCAGGCGGTTTAATGCACTGACAATTCCTGCGGTCATTGTTGTCTCAAAAGCAGTCGGGTCAGGATTATTACCAATAATTATCGCCCACTGCCCTACTTTCAGGTTTGTTTGATCAGGCAATCGCAGATCTTCACCGGTCATCGCCTCTTCGGTTTTCAGTAAAGCTAAATCAAAATCCTGACACCACCCAACTACTTTAGCCGGATATTCCTTTTTGGATTTATCTGTCTGTTTAATTACTTTTACCTCTTTTAGTTTACCGGCAATATGGTGGTAACTGGTAAGAACATATCCTTTTGCCGGGTCAACCAAAATACCGCTCAACAAACTATCCGGCCTGGTAGAATACTCCTTAATTTCTGCTGAGGTTTCCAGCGTGGGCGGTTCCATCGGATCGGGCTGACGACGAGGCGGTGGTTCAGGTGGCTGGGATTTTTCTTCATAAGTTATTCTAAGCCCGACTATAAATGGTTTAACTTTATCCAGTGGATAATTAAAAGATACCGGATCCGGTAACTTTCCGGCAGACTGTTCTGGCGGGCTGAAATATTCCTTAATAGATGATTTAATAATATTACTCGGCAGAGCAGTACCAAGACGCCGGGATTTAGAATACGAAAGAATAATGATACCGATAATTTCACCGTCCGCTGAAATAAGCGGCCCCCCATCAATTCCTCCATTAACTGCGGCGGTGGTCTCAATTACCTCGCCGATGTATTTACCGGTAATCTCTTCCAGATGATAAGCCCCTTCTTTTTCCAATGAATAGCGACCGCTGATGATCCCGCGCGAAAAAGCCGGCTGGTCATCATTAATAATACTGGATAATGAATCACCCAGAGTATACGCCGCATCACCAATCTTGACTTTGTCTGAATCACCCAGATTTAAACTTATCAAATTATCTGCTTCTATATCTAATAAAGTTACTTCGTTAGGCTCATCTGTAAAAACTATTTTACCTTTATAGCTTTTACCGTTATTCAAACGAACCAGAATATCTTTGGCTTTCGGAGGAATCACGCTGGAAGTAGTCAGCATTAAACCATCTGATTTAATGATGGCGCCGGTTCCGTGAAATTTGGCGTTATCCAGGGTACAGGTTAGCCCAACAATAGACGGGCTAATCTGTTTCCAGACCTCGTAATAGTTGCCATCTTTTGGCTCAGCAATAGCGGGACCAACCCAGCCACCTACTGTAATAATCAGAATTAACTGAAGTATTTGTTTTTTCATGCAGTAGCACGTCCCCTCAATTAGACGATTACATATAGAATTCTATTTCTTATCTATTAAAGTAAAGAGTTTATTAGCCAGTTCTTTATCTAATTCCTTAAGAATATTGTATTCTTCTAATGCGCGATCACGGTTACCTGCTTGGAGATAGGCCCGCCCAAGCCAGTAATGTGCCTCGGTCAAATCAGGCGTGATGCGGATGACTTGTTTTAATGATTCAATTGCCTTCGGGTAATCCCCTGACATTCCAGAGACAATCCCAAGATTATAGTGTGCATCAGTAAAATCAGGTTCAATGCGGATGGCTTGTTTGAATGATTCGATTGCTTTCGGGTAATTACCTGATTCTCTATAGGCAAGCCCAAGATTATAGTGTGCCTGGGCCAAATCAGGCTTGATGCGAATGGCTTGTTTGAATGATTCAATTGCCTTCTGGTAATCGCCTGACTTCCCATAGATAATCCCAAGATTATCGTGTGCCTGGGCAAAATCAGGTTTAATGCGGATGGCTTCTTTGTAGAATTTAATTGCCTCTTTATGGTTTTCGTTTCTATCTAAATTATATCCTTGAAAAAACCAGTACTGGGCTGAAGTAGAGAAATCTTCAGCAAATTTTTCTATCGAAGTAATCTCCTTTCCCGATATCTTATCCTTGATAATAATTATGGGCACCGCAAAATTATTAATGTTTTGCATACCCCCCATAGAAGTAGCGACACCGATTACCTGGCCTTTTTCGTTAAAGACCGGACTACCGCTGTTTCCATCCGAAATGGGAGCGCTGATCTGAATGCCTTTCTGGTCCCAGCCTACCTCTTGTCTCCCATTGATGACGCCATCGGTTATTATAGAATTTTCTAACCCTTCCGGGCTACCGATCACATAAACTTTTTCACCCGGTTTAATCTTATCCGAATCACCTAATGTTAAAATGGGCAAGTCGTTACCTTTAGCCTTTAATATAACCAGGTCGTTCGCCGCGTCGCTATAAAGTAGTCCTTCTACTTCAAGGTATTTATCTTTAGCGATCTTTACCTTTATTGATGAAGCGCCACTTACTACATGCAAGTTAGTCACAATTGCCCCATCACTCCGCACGATAAAACCACTGCCCTTTCCTAAAGGTTTAACGTCTTTGTCATAGGTAATAATTATTACGACGGCTTGATTATTCTGCTCATAGATTTTATCGGCCTGCCCCGATACAATCGGGGCCTGAGCCGTGATGATCTGCGGCCGGGCAAGAATATACAGGCAGATTAAGAAACCAATTCCGACGGGATACAGACGGATGAGGTATTGTCTTACTCTGATAAGCGAGTTGAATCCTATTTCCAGTCTTTTCATATGTTTTTTCTTCTTTTCTGATAGGTTCTGCATCTTCTTCTCATTTCCGCCCGACTTTATGAGTGGCTAAACGGGTCGACAGATAAGCCGTTAAAGCCACGTCTAAATTTTGGTCGGTGGAAATCTGGACGTAATCAATCCGTTCCTTCAGGCAATTTCTTCTCAGGAGAGTGGTAAAATTATTTAACGCATTAAGATATTCCCGGCGCAACGGCCGCGGGTCGGCAATCAGGTTGCCGGATTCTTCCATCCCTTCAAAATAAGTCATCCGGTTAAAGGGAAATTTTATTTCCGCTTCATCCATGATATTAAAGACGATGATTTCTTGCCCTTTATGGCGCAGCCGCTGTAAGCCTTTCAGGATATTTAACGGGTTATCAAAAAGGTCGGAGATGATTATTACCAATCCCCGTTTTTCAATCCGCTCCGCCATATTTAAAGAAATGGCTTTAATGTCGGTTGGTCTGGTCGGAGTAGCCTGGCTGATTTCTTTAAGAATGGCGTTAAGATGAAGTTGGCTGCCGGCTGGAGGAATAACTTTCAGCACTTCCCGGTCAAACAAAACTAACCCAACTGCATCCTGTTGCTGAATCATCAAATAAGCCAGCGAAGCGGCGATATAACTGCCGTATTCAAATTTACTGATACCGGTTGATTGATAAGCCATTGATTCGCTGACGTCCAGCAGGAGATAACAATTAAGATTTGTTTCCTGCTCGTATTCTTTGATATAAAGCCGGTCGGAGCGTCCGAAGATTTTCCAATCAAGGTATCTTAAATCATCACCCGGCGTATAATTCCGATGAGAGGCGAATTCAACACTGACGCCGCGGTAAGGGCTTTTATGCAGGCCGGTCAGGTAACCTTCCACGATTAACCGGGCTTTTAAATCCAGGCGCGCAATCTTATTCAGAACGCGCGGATCCAAGTACTTTTGGTAATCTTCCATTCCGTGATAACTCACTTTCATCGACCGGGGTGATTTCTATTAATTTATCAATGATTTTATCGGTGGTGATCCCTTCCGCTTCGGCGCTGAAATTAGTGATAATCCGGTGCCGCAGGACCGGGTAAGCCACGGCTTTAATATCGTCGGTGGAAACATAATATCGTCCCTGAAGAATGGCGTGGGCTTTGGCGCCGATAATCAGATACTGCGAAGCGCGCGGGCCGGCTCCCCAGGCGACCCATTCCCTGATAAATTCCGGAACGTTGGCCGGCAGCCCCGATTCGATTGAAGGATGCACCCGTGTTTGGCGGGCCAGGGCCATCGCATAATTAATGACGTGGTCGGCAATCGGCACCCGGCGGACAATTTCCTGTAACTGTAAAATTTCTTCGCGGGATAAAACTTTATCCAGTTGGATGTTAAAAGAAGAAGTGGTTAATTTCATAATTTCCAGTTCTTCGTTTTCTGTGGGATAATCAACCATGATATTGAACATAAACCGATCCAGCTGGGCTTCGGGTAGAGGATAAGTGCCTTCTTGTTCAATCGGGTTCTGGGTGGCCAGGACAAAGAACGGCTCTTCCAGCGTATATTTTCGGCCGCCGCAGGTTACCTGTAATTCCTGCATCGCTTCCAGCAGGGCGGCCTGGGTTTTGGGCGGCGTCCGGTTGATTTCGTCCGCCAGAATTACATTCGAAAAAACCGGTCCCTTAATAAATTGTAAACAACGCTGGCCGGTGGAACGGTCTTCCTGGATTACCTCGGTGCCGGTAATATCGGCCGGCATCAGATCCGGCGTAAATTGGATTCGGTTAAAAGAAAGCGAAAGCGTCTGGGCCACGGTCCGCACCATCAGGGTTTTGGCCAGACCGGGCACCCCGATTAAAAGACCGTGCCCTTTGGCAAAAATACAGGTTAATAACTGTTCCAGTACTTTTTCCTGCCCGATGATGGCTTTTCTTAACTCGGCTCTTAACTGTTCATAGGCATTTTTCAACCGCTGGACGGCTTCCAGGTCCGAAAGATGTTTTTCTTGAGCCATAATTTTTCTCCCATAAAATAGTGATTATTACATATTTTATATATACGTAAAAGAGCTAGCCCTGTTAGAGATTTTTAAACTATGTCCTATTATATATTGTAATCTCTAACGAGGCAAGCAAAAAGTGAGACCGTTTAAAAATTTTGAAACGGATTTATCCCGGTGAAAGTCGGGATCTAATCAAGTTACGTCAAATTTTCTTTACAAAAACTGTTAAATTTGGTTAATTAAAACTTCCGGTATATTTATTTTCCGGGTTTCGTATTTTTAGAATTTCGTGTTTATGGAAGTAAAAATTTATTACGAGGACACGGATTGCGGCGGGGTGGTTTATTACGCCAATTACCTGAAGTATTTTGAGCGGGCGCGGAGCGAATATCTGGAAAAGCGTGGCGTTAGTTTATTGGAATTGCATAAGCAAGAGATATTTTTTATGGTCGCGACGGCTAATTTAAAATACCGCGCCCCGGCCCATTATGGTGAAACGCTGGCAATTGATACTCAAATTTCTGAGGTCGCTCACGCTTCCTTTACTTTTCAATATAAAGTTCATGAAAAAACTAATCGGTTATTGCTGGTGGAAGGCGAGACTAAAATCGTGACGGTTGACGGAAAAGGTAAATTAAAAAGATTGAATCCGGATTTGAAAGCAAAATTAAAATGAAAACCTTTAAATGGTGTTTGCTGCTGATTGCGTTAAGTAGTTATGGGCTACTGTCCGGCGTTACGGTGAATTCTGAAGATAGCGGGAAAAATGAGAAAAGTAAGTGGCGTCAATGTTTGCCGAAGACTAATCCGGGGCAACGCTGGGCGCATGCGTTGAGTTACGATGAAGCCCGGGGCCGGACGGTTCTTTTCGGCGGGGCCGCCGATGGTGGACCGCTGGAGCAACCGACTAAATTTTTAAACGATACCTGGGAGTGGGACGGGAAAGATTGGGTTGACAAAGCATTGCAGACTAAACCACCGGCCAGATGTGGACACGCTTTGGTTTATGATTCCAAACGAAAAAAAATTATTCTTTTTGGAGGTTGTCACAACGAAAACGGTTATTATAATGATACCTGGGAATACGACGGAGCTGGTTGGACGGAAAAATTAACCGAGAACAAACCGATGGCTCGGTGCTGGCAGACCCTGGCGTATGATTCCGCCCGCGAACGCGTTGTCCTTTTCGGTGGCGTCGGGAGCCAGGATAATAAAACTCTCATCGATTCTTTAGATGACACCTGGGAATATGACGGAGAAAATTGGAAGCAACTTTCGCCCCGGACTTCTCCGCCGGGCCGGCGGCATCACGCGATGACTTATGATCTATCCCGCAAAGTGATAGTTATGTTTGGCGGATTAAGGAACCCGAACCTTCTGCAGGATACCTGGGAATGGGATGGGAAAGATTGGACCCTTAAAAAGTGTGAAGTCAAACCACCGGTCCGTGAAGCTGGCGGTTTGGTCTATGATTCCCACCGCAAAAAAAGCATACTTTTTGGCGGGGTGGGTCCAGGACTAAGTCTTTTTAATGACACCTGGGAATATGATGGAAGCAACTGGATGCAATATTCCGGCCAGGACCGACCGTCGGCGCGTGATTTGATGGGTTTAACTTATGATTCCCACCGTTGTAAAGTAGTTCTTTTCGGCGGATATGCTTTGGGCGCTTCGTCTCCCCGCTTAAATGACACCTGGGAATACGGGATTGATAAATAAAATTTACCGGGGGAATTTTTTAAAAAAAGACGTGAGTGGCGGAGTTAATCACGCGGTTTCTTGATGAATTTTTCTTTCATCATTAATTGAGTTATTTCACGCGACCTTTTAATCATCGTTTCGGCTTTTCGGAAGAGTTCTTCACGCGATAATTTTATCCGCGCCACACCCTGTTCAATGGCTTTTAAGCCGACCGCCACCGCTTCCCGGGGATAAACTTCCCATTCGTCCATCGTGGGAATCAGGTGGTCTTCTTTTAATCCTTTATCTTCCGCGCAGCGGGCTAATTCTTCAGCCGCCGCAATACACATTTCGTCGGTAATCGTCGTCGCCCGAACATCCAGCGCCCCGCGGAAAATACCCGGGAAACCGAGCGAGTTGTTGATCTGATTCGGGAAATCAGAACGGCCGGTCGCCACAATCCGCGCCCCGGCTTTCTTGGCCTCCCACGGCCAGATTTCCGGAACCGGGTTTGCGCAGACAAACACAATCGCATCTTTAGCCATTGATTTAATCCATTCTTTTTTAATCGTGTCCGGTCCCGGTTTGGAAAGGGCAATCAAAACGTCTGCTCCTTTCAGCGCATCCGGAACCGCGCCTCTGATATTGACCTCATTAGTTTTCAGGCAAAAATTCCATTTTTCCTTAAAATCATTTTTGAGTTCGGTGCGTCCTTTATGAAGGGTGCCGTGTGAGTCGGTCATTATAATTTTGGCCGGGTTGGCTCCGGCGGTGATAATGATGCGGGTAATGGCAATATTGGCCGCTCCGGCTCCAACCATCACAATTTTGACTTTGTCTATTTCTTTGCCGACTAATTTTAAGGCATTAATCAGGCCGGCCAGCGTCACCGCGGCTGTTCCTTGCTGGTCATCGTGCCAGACCGGAATTTTCATCTCGCAGCGTAAAGTATCCAGCACTTTAAAACATTTCGGTTGGGCAATGTCTTCCAGGTTAATACCGCCAAAAGAAGGTTCCAGCCATTTCACCGCCTGAATTAAATCGTCGGCTTCGGTGGTTCTCAGACAGATCGGAAAGGCATCCACGCCGCCTAAATATTTAAAAAGCAGGGCTTTGCCTTCCATTACCGGCAGGGCGGCTTCCGGACCGATATCGCCCAATCCCAGCACCCGCGTGCCATCACTGACTACCGCAACCGTGTTCCATTTATTAGTATGCTCAAAAACTTTTTCGGGGTTTGCCTGGATGTCTTTGCAGGGCTGGGCTACACCTGGAGTGTACCAGATGGCAAAATCGTTAACATCACGGATACAGCATTTGGGTATTACTTCTATTTTACCTTGATAAAAAGGATGGAGTTTCATTGCCTCTTCGCCCGGCTTTTTAGCGCGGGTGATGAGTTCTTCGGTCGTTTCGGCCCCGCTATGGCGGAACTGATTCACTTTTGGCGGAAATTTTTCTTTAGGCATAGTTTTTTTATCCTTCGTGAAAATTTACACGAAAAAATAAAAAAAAATAAGATTTAATTTTGTGGTAATATCTATATTTTACCACCTGTTTCTTTTTATAGTATACGATGTCGTTTTTAATTTGCAAGTAAAATTACCATAATACATTAATTAGATCCTTTCCCCGCCACGGCGGGGGCAGATTTTTCTTGACTACAGGCAGTGACTCTATTAGTATTATTAATTAAATTATGCTTTCCCTTGATTGGCTAAAAGAAAGAATCAGAAAAAACGAATATTATTTCTCTAATCACGGCGACCAGGAACGTCAGAATGAAAACTTGACTATTCAGGAAATTGAAGAGGCGTTGCTGTCCGGCAGGATTTTAGAACAATATAAAGATACCGGTCGGGGCATAAGTTGTTTAATCGTCGGTTTTACTAATGGAGGAAAACCGATTCATCTTGTCTGTGGGAAAAGAAGTAATTGGGTAGTTATCATTACAGTTTATTTACCCAAACCGCCTAAATTTAAGAATCCTTATGAAAGGGGTAAAAAATGAGAACAGCATGCAACTTTTGCGGAAACCAGAAATTTCAGAATAAAGAAGTTCAATACATCTATCGTCACAACGGCAATTTCTTGATTGTTAATGATGTTCCATCTGAGGAATGCACCTATTGCGGTGAGCAATATTTCAAGAGCGACGTATTAAAGAAGATTGAACAGGATTTTAGAAGGATTTATACCTCTCACGGAAAACCTAAACACATGGTAGAAGTGCCGGTAGAGGAATTCGCCCAACTAAAATAATGTAGGAATTCGTTCTAAAATGGAAAAGGCATAGGCGCGACTACTTCAGTATTTTAGTAACCGTCCAGATTGCTTGATAAGTTACTTTTAGTAATCGTTGAAGTTGAGATTCTGTAATACTTAATGGCGGCATCAGGACAATCACATCACCCAACGGTCTTAAAATCACACCTCGCTTACGTGCTTCCAGAATTACCCGATGCCCCAGCCCGATTTTGTAAGGATAAGGTTCTTTGGTTGTTTTATTTTTGACCAGTTCAATGCCGACCATAAAGCCGCACTGCCTGATATCGCCGACGTGTTCCAATTCATAAAATTTTTGGAGGTGGTGTTTCAAAAATTCTATCTTAACCTGAAGTTTTTGTAATACTTTTTCTTTTTTAAAGATTTTAAGGTTAGCCAGAGCGGCGGCGCAGGCCAGGGGGTTGCCGGTATAAGTATGTCCGTGGAAAAAAGTTTTCTTAGATTCGGATGTTCCCAAAAAGGCGTTGAATATTTTTTCGGTGGCCAGCGTCGCGGCTAACGGTAGATACCCGCCGGTGATTCCTTTGGCTAAAGCCATAATATCAGGCGTTACTTTTTTATGTGAACAGGCAAACATTTTACCGGTCCGGCCGAAACCGGTGGCGACTTCATCGGCAATCATCAAAATATTATATTTACTGCAAAGTTGCCTGATGCGTTTCAGGAATCCGGATGGCTGGGTAATCATCCCGGCTGCTCCCTGGATTAACGGTTCTATGACCACCGCGGCCAGTTCCTGATGACGTTTTTTCATCACCCGTTCAATTTGTTCCAGGCAAACCAGACCGCAAATTTCTTTTAGCAAATGAGGGTGGGCGAAAGCCCTTGCTTTCGCTCTCCGGTCTACCCAAAATTGGGGATGCACTTCCTTTAAAAATTTTACACTTTTAATCTTATAGTCATATGGGCAGCGGTAACAATACGGCGCCGGGACCTGGATTGTTCGGAAAAGAAGCGGTTTATAAATGTCGTGAAAGAGTTGAATTCCGCCTAGACTGACCGAACCGACCGTATCGCCGTGATAGGCATTGGTAAAAGTGAGAAACTTTTCCTTGTAACCGCTGGTTGATAAGCGGTTATCGGTAATCAGTAATCGGTCATCGGTTTGTCTCCAGTACTGGAGCGCCATTTTGAGGGCGATTTCCATCGCGGTTGAGCCGTCATCCGAGTAAAAAACGCGGGTTAATCCGCGCGGTGCTATTTTGATTAATTGTTCAGCCAGTTCAATGGCCGGCGGGTGGGAGAGTCCCAGCATTGTCGAATGGGCGACGCGTTGCAGTTGTTTTTTGATGGCCCGGTCAATTTCGTTTTTGCGATGTCCGTGAATGTTGCACCAGAGCGAAGAAATTCCATCCAGATATTTCCGGCCGCGGGCATCATATAAATAATTCCCCCGGCCGCGTTCAATAATCAAAACATCACCTTTTAACCAATCCTGCATTTGCGTAAAGGGATGCCAGAGATATTGTTTATCTTTGCGTATTAGGTTCATAAAAATATACCGCCTATTTTATCATTTTTTCAAACCCGGGAAAATATTTTTGTTGACATTTTTATGCATCACATTATAATGGAATATCATTATGAATAAAGAACTAATATTTCTCGTGGAAGAATCCATTGAGGGAGGGTATGAAGCCAGGGCATTAGGGTATTCTATTTTTACCCAGGCCGAAACCACAGAAGAACTAAAGAAGCAGATTGTTGATGCCGTCAAATGCCATTTCAATGAAAACGAAATGCCTGCCATCATCAGAATACATCTGGTAAAAGATGAAATCATTGCCGTATGAAACTTCCTCGCGATATCAGTGGTAAAGAATTAGCTAACCTTCTTAAAGAATATGGGTATGAAATAACCAGACAAAGTGGTAGTCATCTCAGAGTAACTTCCAGCTTAAAAGGCGAACATCATATTACTATTCCAAAACACCCGTCTTTAAAAATAGGCACTCTCAATAGCATCTTAAATGACCTTGCAACTTATTTAGAAATAGATAAACAGGAATTAATGAAAAACTTGTTTGAATAAATTATCAGTTTTATATCTTGGACCGGGTTAATAAAGTTTCCTTTGATCATCATGAAAATATTAAAATTCGGCGGGTCCAGTTTAAAAGATACCGGTTCGATCAGAAAGATTGCCCGGATTATTGCGGCGACCCGTGAGCCGAAAGTGGTGGTCTTTTCAGCATTTTCCGGGGTGACCGACCGCTTGGCCGGTTTCCTAAGTGAATGTCAAAAACGGGGCAACGAAAACCGCATTAAGCGATTTGTTAATAAATTAAAAGAAGAACATTTTTTACTTTTAAAAAAATCTGTTCCGGTGCGCGCCAAACAGCAACCGGCCGCTGACGCTCTTAATAATAGCTTTAACCGATTGGAACGGTTTCTTTACGGAGTAAGTTACGTGGAAGAAATCAGTCCGCGCAGCCGGGATTTAATATTAAGTTTCGGCGAACGGTTTGCCGTGGCGATAATGTCCGCCGTGCTTAGTTATGCCGGTGTGAAAAACCGGTCTTTTGAATCCGATACCATCGGAATGATCACCGACGGTGATTTTGGAAACGCGACCGTGCTTCTGCCGGTGGCGACTAAAAACCTGCGGCGGCTTTTGCTGCCTTTGTTAAAATCAGGTCTAACGCCGTTGGTCACTGGGTTTTTCGGCTGTGATGCCGAAAGCCGGACGACCACTTTCGGCCGGGGCGGCAGCGATTACAGCGCTTCGGTCATCGCTTATGCCCTGAATGCCCGGCAACTAGAAATCTGGAAGGACGTGGACGGATTTATGAGCGTCAGTCCGGAGATAGTGAAACAAAGTCGCTTGCTTAATGTCCTTTCGTACGATGAAGCGGCTGAACTGGCTTATTTCGGAGCCGAGATACTTCATCCCCGAATGGTTGAACCGGTGATGCTTAAAAATATTCCCATTATGATTCGTAATACTTTTAACCCGACCGGAAAAGGAACAGTTATCGCGAAAGATGGTTATGAAATTAAAGGAGTGGTTAAGAGCATTACTTATGATCGTAATATTGCGGTTTTAAAGATTCATGGGGCCGGGGTGGGTTACAAATTGGGCGCACTTCAAGAAATCGTATCCCGGATTAGCCGAAGCGGTGTCAATATTAAATCGGTTATTACTTCCCAGACTTGCATTAATTTATTTGTGGCAAAAGATGATTTAGAGCGTGCTTATCAATCGTTATCCGCCTCAGGCGGACAGATCCGGGTGATTGAGCATTTAGAAAAGGTTAAAAATATTGCTTTGATTGGGATCGTGGGCGAAGGTTTAATTAAGACTAAAGGGTTGGCCGCGCGGGTGTTCCAATCTGTCGCCGAGGCCGATGTTAACGTAGAAATGATTTCCGCCGGCGCCTCGTCCGTGGCTTATTATTTTATCGTTAATGACAAAGATGTTACCAGGGCAGTCCGGGCGATCCATCAGGAATTTTTTTAATAATCATTGTAATTAAATAGAGGAGATTTTATTATGCATTTTGCGACCAAAGCCATCCATCAGGGGCAGGAACCGGATCCGTTCACCGGAGCGATTATGACGCCGATCTACCAGACAGCCACTTACGTTCAACCGGCCCCCGGGCAGCCGAAAGGGTTTTCTTATTCCCGGACGGCTAATCCGACCCGTCAGGCCCTGGAAAAAAACCTGGCTCCATTAGAAAACGCTAAATACGCCCTCACTTTTGCCAGCGGGTTAGCCGCCATTAATAATATCATGAATATTTTTAAAGCCGGCGACCATATTATTTCGCTTGATGACCCCTACGGCGGAACCTACCGGATTTTTACCAGATTATACCAAAATTATAACCTGGAATTTTCATTTGTGGATACCAGCAATCTGGAAAATATCAAGCGGGCGATTAAATCGAATACCAAACTCCTCTGGTTAGAAACGCCTTCCAACCCTTTGCTTAAGATTACGGATATTAAAAGTACGGTAACGCTGGCGAAAAAACATAATCTAATCGTAGTGGTGGACAATACTTTTGCAACGCCTTATCTTCAGTTACCGCTGGAGTTGGGAGCGGATATCGTGATTCACAGTACGACCAAATATTTAGGCGGGCATTCGGATTTAATCGGCGGGGCGTTGGTGCTTAATGACGATAAATTATACGAGCAACTTAAATTTTTCCAGAATGCGGTTGGCGCCATTCCGGGTCCGCTGGATTGTTTCCTGGTTTTGCGCGGTATTAAGACCCTGGCCGTGCGGATGGAGCGCCATTGTCAGAATGCCCGGGCCGTTGCGGAATTTCTGATTAAACATCCTAAGGTAGAAAAAGTTTATTATCCGGGGTTGTCATCCCATTCCGGTTACCAGATTGCTAAAAAACAGATGAGTGATTTTGGGGCGATGCTTTCGTTTGAACCGAAGTGCAGTGATGAACAGGCAAAAAAAATAGTGGCTTCAACTAAAATATTTTCCCTGGCGGAGAGTCTGGGATGCGTCCGGTCTTTGATTAACCATCCGGCCACGATGACCCATGCTTCCATTCCGCCGGAAGTCCGGAAGCAAATCGGGATTTCGGACCGGCTCATCCGGCTTTCGGTTGGTATAGAAGATATTCGGGATTTGATTGATGATTTGGAACAAGCGCTATAAACCACCGATTAACACCGATTTTAAAAGGATTACACCGATATGGCTGAAAAAAAAGAAATAAAAATCGGTTTGTTAGGTTGCGGGCAAATTGGCACCGGTTTGATTCAACTGCTTCAGCGGCAGAGTAAATTTATTGAAAAAAGAACCGGTTTACGGTTAAAAATTTGCCGTGTTCTGGTGCGTGACCCGGTTAAGTCCCGTCAAGGCGGGATTAACCGGAAATTACTGACCACTAATGCCGAAAATATTTTACGCAATCAAGAAATTGATATTGTGGTGGAAGTGCTGGGCGGCGTAACGGCGCCGCGGCGTTTGATTCTGGATGCCTTAAAATCCGGCAAACATGTGGTTACGGCCAATAAAGCGGTGCTGGCCGAACACGGGCCGGAAATTATGCAGATGGCTTACCATTGCCGTAAACAAGTGCATTATGAAGCCAGTGTCTGCGCCGGTATTCCGATTATCCGTTCTATCCGCGAGGGATTGTTGGCTAATAAGATTGATTTGCTGATGGGGATTCTCAACGGGACAACTAATTATATTCTTACCCGGATGGCTGAACAGGGGCAATCTTTTGCCGAGGCGTTAAAAGAAGCCCAGCAAAAAGGGTTTGCCGAACCGGACCCGGCGCTGGATATCAGCGGGATGGATACCGCTCATAAACTGGCGATTTTATCAACCTTAACTTTCGGTACGCGACTCCGGATTAAAGATATTTATGTGGAAGGTATTTCTCAGATAGATTTAGAAGACATCAAAAACGCCGAAGAGTTTGGATTAGTGGTAAAACTTCTGGCGATCGGCCGGCTTGTTGATAACAAATTGGATTTAAGGGTGCATCCGACGATGATACCCAAAACTCATCCGTTGGCTTCGGTGCGTCAGGAATTTAATGCGGTTTATCTGCACGGCGATGCGGTCGGGCCGATGATGTTCACCGGAAAAGGGGCCGGACCGCTGCCGACGGCCAGCGCCCTTTTATCCGATATCATTGACCTGGCCAGCAGCCTGTCTGCCAATAGGCAAGATATTTTAACCATAGAAAATATTTACTGGGGTAACAAAAAAATAGTTCCGATTAGCCGGACAAAATCGGAATATTACCTGAGATTTCCGATTATTGATAAACCCGGGATAATCGGTAAAATTACGACCACGCTTGGCCGTTACGGAATCAGTCTCTCCGGTGCGACCGCCCGGCTGGCGCCCGAACGCTTCGGACTGGGACATGTCCGCGTGATTACCCGCGATGCTTTGGAATCAGATATTCGCAGAGCCATTTCCGAAATCAACCGTTTCCACATTATGCGCGGTAAAGCTGTGGCCATCCGGATAGAAGATTAAACACTCCAACCGGTTTCATTTGACTTTAATCAAAAAACAAGTATAGTGATTTTATGGCTAAAGCAATGAAAAAATTACGTGTTCCGATAAAATCAGGGCGTGCCCCGATTGTATCGGGGCGTGAACAGGTTTATTATTTAGCAAGCCGTCGTAATCAAACCAAAGATACGATTATTAAAGTAGGTGGTGTTACTTTTGGCGGTAATAATTTCGTGATTATTGCCGGGCCCTGTGCAGTGGAGTCGCAAAAACAGATTATTCAGACGGCTCGCTGGTTAAAAATACAGGGGGCGCAGATGCTCAGGGGTGGTATTTTTAAGCCGCGGACTTCGCCTTATTCGTTTCAGGGGTTAGGATTGGAGGGATTGGAATATCTTTATCAGGCAAAGGTTAAATTCGGTCTGCCGATTGTGACCGAGGTTTTGACACCGGCCCAGGTGTATGAACTGTTACCGAAAGTTGATCTGTTGCAGGTGGGCGCGCGGAATATGCAGAATTTTGCTTTGCTTGATGAAATCGGCCGGGTGGATAAACCGGTTTTGCTCAAACGGGGCATTATGGCCTCTATAGACGAATTGCTGGCCGCGGCCGAGTATATCCTGGCCAGAGGAAACCGGCAGGTAATACTCTGCGAGCGAGGTATTCGGACTTTTGAGTCGGCGACCAGAAACACGCTTGATTTAAGCGCCGTGCCGGTTTTGAAGGAAAAGACTCATTTACCGGTTATCGTTGACCCTTCGCATGCGACCGGTTGCCGGCGGTGGGTGATTCCTATGGCTAAAGCCGCGATGGCCTGCGGCGCACACGGAGTTATGGTGGAGGTTCATCCCGCTCCGGAACGGGCCCTGTCGGATGGCGACCAATCGCTCGGATTTACAGAATTCAGGCAACTGGTTAAGGAATTAAATAAATTACGACCAGCCTGCTGCTGAAGCCGAACCCAAACGTAACGTCGTGGCAAGCGGTTGATAACAAACCGACCAAATTGTTTTTTATAGGAATCGGTGGCTTAAATTACTGTTGAACTTTTATCAATTCCAATTCAAAAATCAGGGTAGAATTAGGAGGAATAACGCCCTTATCCTGTTCGCCGTAACCTAAGTTCGGCGGGACAATCAATTTCCTTTTACCGCCGACCTTCATTCCGCAGACACCTTCATCCCATCCTTTAATAACACGTCGCACACCTACAGTGAATGGATACGGCTTGCCCCTGTCTACCGAACTGTCAAACTTTTTGCCACCATCTGCTAACCAGCCCGTGTAATGGACCCAGACCGTACTGCCGGAGGTTGCTTCTTCGCCAACGCCAATCATTGTATCAACATATTGCAAACCGGAAGTGGTCGTCATGGTTACTGGATTCTGGACCACGATAGGTTGGGGTTCAGGCAGTTTGGGTGGTTCTTTTTCTTCATCTGACCCGGTTTTCATTGTCTTTGAAATGGATGATGTTTTAGAAGACTTTTTTGTCAATTTTTTTTTAGGTTTGCTGTCACATCCGATTATGATAAGACTGACTGCTAAGGTGATTACCCCTAATAAGATCATCTTTTTCATATAAAACACCTTTCTTTAATTTACAGATTAAGTTTAGGGTGTATTCTACGAAACCAGATTGTTTTGTCAATTATAATATGAGCTAAAATTTTCATCAACTTAGGGGATAAATCCGTTTTATATTACGTCTTACAGCCTTCAGTCGTAAGAGACTCTAACAAAACCCTCGTATTGTAGTGTGGGGATGTTGGACTTTTCTCTTGTGTCATTCCCGCGTACAGACTGTGTCATAATGTCATTACGAGGAGTCCCTCAAGGCGGGACGACGAAGTAATCTCATTAAATAGAGATTGCTTCACCCTTACAGGGTTCGCAATGACAAAAAGAGGATTATGACACAGTCTGGTAGGCGGGAATCCAGACTCATTTGGAAATTACTGGATTCCTGCTTTCGCAGGAATGATGGTTTAAGGATGTTTTGTTAGAGTCTCTAAATATCAGTCTTAATTTTATGGTATTTGCCGTGAAAAATACTATATTAATTACCTGCAAAGACGTGATTTTCTTAACCGCATCAATCAATTCCAGAAAACTGAGTCAGGTTAGATGGTGGGACTTGTTATTTTTTTCCTGGTATGTTTTTTAAAAGAGTGGCCGCAGACAGCCATATGAATT
>CAKKQI010000357.1:18051-22137 GCA_919901895.1 Candidatus Brocadiaceae bacterium
CCATTCTTCTTTAGGGATTGATAAAAACACCTCAACTAATTTAGGGTCAAATTGGGTTCCTTTGTAGCGAACGATTTCAGCCCGGGCTTTTTCAAAATAATTCTCGGCCCGGTAGGGGCGGCTGGAAGTAATCGCATCCAGCGTATCGGCAATCGCGAAAATCCGGGCTTCCAGCGGAATTTCTTCTTTGGCTAAACCCTGCGGATAACCGTTTCCGTTATACCATTCCTGGTGAGCCAGGATAATTTTGGCCACCTTATGCAAAGCCGGCACATTTTGCAAAATGTTATAACCAATCCGGGAATGCTGTTTTATGATTTCCCTTTCCGGTTCTGATAGTTCATCGCCTTTGAGGAGAATCACATCGGGAATGCCGATTTTTCCGATATCATGCAGTAAAGAAGATTTGATTAAAGTGGACAGGTCAAGTTCCTGATTATTTAATTCCCGGGCCATCCGTAAGGCATACTGGGTGACCAGCATGGAATGCATTGATGTTTTCTTTTCCCGGGCATCCAGGGCTGAAGCCAGGGCCGAGATAGTTTGTTCATAAAGACTTTCTATTTCATCGGCCTCATCCAGCACTTTCCGGAAAAGAAATGAATTTTCCAGGGCAATGGCCGACTGGTTGGCCACCGCCACCGCCAGCGAAAGGTCGTTTAATCCTAATTTTCGTTTGGCAATGAGGATTAGAACACCGATAATTTTATCTTTGATTTTTAACGGCACGACTATCCAGGAACGATTTTTTAAATAATTGACCAAGCCCGGAACGGTTAATTTGCTTAAGTTTGGTTCGCCTTCATTAATTAACGACGGGATGCCGGTTTGAATTACCTGCCCGGCCACGCCCTGCCCGAGATAAAGCGGGTTTTTGACCAACAAATGTTCCAATTGTTCTCTTTCTTCCGGATATCGGTAAGCGCCGGTTTTAATGTTTAACCGTTTATCTTCCACTATTCTGATTAAGGCCACATCCATATTAAGATTTTTCAAAGAAGCTTCCACGATATTCTGCAAGACTTCTTCGGAGGACAGGTTGGATAAAATCATCTGCCCGACATTCAGTAATAAAAGTTGTTCCTGATGGCGTTTCATCAATTGGTCTTCGGCGGTCATAGCTTTTTCATATAATCGGGCATGTTCAATCGCCGTGCCAATCTGGTTGCCGATAATGCTTAACAAATTAATTTCTTCTTTATTGAATATTCTGACCGTATCGGTAAAAATGACCAGGGAACCTAAAACTTTATTTTGATATTTTAACGGAGTCGCGATGACCGAACGAAGTCTTAATGAAGCAGCGGCGATCAGGGATGGTTCTTTAAATTTAGCAAGATTTTTTTGGGCAATGGGTTGACCGGAGAGGGCGACCCGGCCGGCATAACCTTCGCCTAATTTTATGGTTTTAATTTGTTCAATAATTCGCGGCGGAAGATTAAGCGGCCGATAGGCTTTTAAGTCGAGTTCTTTTTCGGGCGCGTCAAGTAAAAAAAGTCCGCCGACCTGGGCTCCCATTAATTTCAAGGTTTTTTCTAAAGCAAAACTAAACACTTCTTCCAGATTCAGCGAATGATTGGCCAGAGCGGAAATAATGTTAATCAGCCGAGAGGGATTTTTCATTAAGGGGTATTAAACCAAATTTTTTGTTGTTTGTCCATAAATTTTTTAGGGAAAAATTTATATAGACATCATTAAAAAGAGATGATATAATTAACAATAAGAAAACGAAAAATAAAATTTCCTGAAAGGCAAGATTTATGTGTGAAACCAATGTCTATTTGCGCCAAAATGAAAAAGAGGAGTTAATCCTGAAGGAAGTGGCGACGATCAGTTCTCAGGAAGACGGCCTATTGATGCGCAGTATTTTCGGTGAGCAGAAAAATATCAAAGCCCGGATTAAGGAAATCAACCTGACGGACAATAAAATAATTATTGAGCCATGGGACAATAAATAGTTCCTGCTCTAAAAGTCGCAGGAACTATGATTACAGTGATTAAAAATAGATTACACAGATTAAAGTCCGATTGATGAAATCGGCGTAATCTTTTAAAAATCTGTGTAATCAAGTGTCTGCGAAAGATCTTTTGAGCAGACACTAAATAGCGAGTCATTTCCCTATGCCGATACGACATAGTTTTTGAATATAAGGTATAGCGGCATTACCTTTTAACATTAATAAAGAAATTTAATGTAACGGCATAGGCGAAATCCCGTCCTGGCGGGATAGAGCAAATATAACATAACATTTCCGTAGTAAATTTTATAAAAAAAACACGAAGGTTTTTATCAGGCGCGAATTCCGGAAAACGTCCTGGTGGTTTTTTTGTTTATATTTTCGTCTCAAGAGAAAAATATGGAGGATAAAATCTGTCGCAGGAACTAACTGTTCTTATTATTACCGCGCTTTCCATCGGTTTTTTTCATACTTTGTTTGGACCGGACCATTATTTGCCTTTTATTGTCATGGCCCGGGCCTGGCAATGGTCGCGCTTTAAAACAATTATAGTAACCATTGGCTGTGGTATTGCTCATGTCATCAGTTCGGTAATTTTAGGTTTAGTGGGAGTCGCGTTAGGTATTGGAGTGAGTAAATTAGAAGAAGTAGAATCATCCCGCGGTGATATCGCGGCGTGGTTACTGATTATTTTCGGGGCCGGGTATTTACTCTGGGGATTATATCATTTCTGGAAAAAACGACCGCACCAGCACTGGCATCTTCATAAATCCGCAAGCGATGATATCCATCAGCATCCTCATACGGATGCGCATCAGCATACCCAATCAACCGAAGAATCTAAAAATCTCACGCCCTGGATTCTCCTGCTGATTTTTGTATTCGGTCCCTGCGAACCTTTGATTCCCATCTTAATGTATCCGGCGGCTAAAAATAATTGGTTTGATTTGTCGGTTGTCACCGGCGTTTTTGCGGTTGTGACGATCGGGACTATGTTAATTATCGTGCTGGTTTCGCTCTCGGGTTTAGCCGTTTTGCCGACTAAACATCTGGAACGTTACACGCACCTCATGGCTGGAGGAGCGATCTGTTTATGCGGGTTCGCAATTAAGTTTCTGGGATTATAATCTTCTTGACCACCGCACGACCACCTACTATAATGGCTATAATAATGAAAAAAATAATTATAACCGTTATTTTACTTTTGTTTACCAGCGTACCGGTTTATTCCCACGATATTACCGACCAATATATTCAGGATATCGGTATCAGCGTCGAACTTAAAATCGCACCGGAAAAATTGGTCGTTGATTACTGGGTTCATATCGGCGATATTGAAGCGCTGCGTTACCGGAATCTGATTGATAAAAATAAAGATGGTTTCATCTCATCCGGCGAAAAAAAATCACTTCTTGATACTCTCAAAGAATATTTGCAAAACCATGGGATGGGGCTTACTTTTAATGGTCAACCATACCAAATAGAAACTGATAAAATCCATTGGTTGAATACTGCGCTGGATTTAAAAGGCGAGGAAAAAGTCCGGCCGGTGCCGGTTAAGATTGATTTTGAATTTGAATTGCCGCTTTTAAAGGATCGGGCAACCGGCCCCGCCGTTAGCGGGATAAAAAAACACGCCTTGAGTTTTTATTGGCGCAATATTCTGAACCGGTCGGTGTTATTTAAAGTCTTCGTGGTTGGTAACTCCGGCGTCGAGATTGTTTATACTCCGCAGGAGGAAGTTGACGTTAAGTTGATGAGAGAAGGACGGCGGACCGAACCGGCTGATTACCAGGGTGTGGTGTTAAGTTATTTGGTTTCCCCTGAATCCGAATCTAAAGAAGAATCAAGTGTCGCCTTCAAAGGCGAACCTCGCCCTTCCGGGCGGGAAAATCTCATTTTTTTTACGGCCGGTGATTTAAACAAGAACAAACTCCTTGATTATTTAAGAAGTGAAAATTTATCATTGGGAATTATTCTGGTGGCATTAGCGCTGGCTTTTTTATGGGGGGCCGGCCATGCCCTGCAGCCCGGACACGGAAAAACATTAGTGGCGGCTTATCTGGTTGGCACCCGCGGCACATTCTGGCACGCCATCTGGCTGGGACTCATCGTTACTTTCAGCCAT
>CAKKQI010000358.1 GCA_919901895.1 Candidatus Brocadiaceae bacterium
AATTCTTTTTCCGGCGTGGGAGGGAGTTGAAGATATTTTGTAAAAGAGGCCTCATTAGGAACATAACTGATGACGTCGGTGGCTTTAATTTTATTTATCCTGATGATTTTTTTGAGCAGTTGGGGCAAACCGGTTATTTCAAAATCATTGCGGGATATTTCATCTTCGGAAGGGACCGGTTCAACCGCATATTTTATAATTTCCACGCCGCGGCCGGTGGGTTTTGCCTCAACTAATTTTATAAAACCGGTTCCGATGTCCAGGCCTAACAGGTTTTTAGAGCGTTTTAAGGTAAATGACATAACTATTCTATTTTTTGCCAGTAAATGATGCCTGGTTTTGTTCCGTCAATTGCTTTTTCTTCAGCGGTTGCGGTCACGGTTGGTTCCGGACTTTGATACTGGCGGACGACGACATCATCGTAATCTGCTTCGCTGTTATTTTCGCCCAACCAGCAGCCGACATAACCCGGGATGGCAATTTGGGAGTCGGTTTCGTTCAGTCTTAAGACCCCGTCCACCCAGCCTTGTAAATTATTACCCAGGATTACCAGTTTCATATTATACCAAGTATTTCGGCTCGGCGTCCACCAATTTATGCCGACGATATTCCAGGTACTGGTGAGCCGGACATAAAAGCGGCCGCCCCGGTTAATTGCCTGCATTCGGTTGGCATAAGCCGGCACGCGGTCGCTGGCACTTCGGAAAACAAAAGACCCCTCATTTAGTTTAATCCGGACGCGATAGGTGCAAATAAAATTGGTCAGGGGAACCATATTGGCGATAATATAACCTTCGGCTGTTCCGGAACGCAGGTTTAACTGGTTATTGGATATTTCGTCGCGTAATCTGGTGGGAACCAGCCATTTAGGTCCGGCATACGAATAATCCGGCCGGTTAAAATCATCAAAAAAATAATAAACGTTTCCTTTGTTTTGCGGGGCGGGGTCAGCCAAGGTATTGCCGTAATAAATAAAATAATTGGTATCAGAACTACCGGCCGGAACCGGCGTCTGCGTTTTGAACCAGACTTCGGTGGCAGTTGAATTTAGATTGACGACGTCGCGGTCCAGTTCCAGTAATTGGGAGCCGTTATTATAAACAATCCGCAAGTCATTTCCATTCGCCTGCATCTTTCCATCGGCAATAAGGGTCTGGGTATTAAAAATAAAAGCAACCGAATAATCGGCTAAAAGGGTGATTGTGGCCGGGTTATTAACGGCCAGGCGTTGGCGATAAGAAAAATTATTCTTCCACCAGTTAACGGCAGGGGAACGGACGGCTTTAACTTTAATTTCTTCAACGAGGAGCCCGGACCGGCCTGAAGAGATAATTTCTAGATCTGATTTATTGCGTTTATTCAAGGTGACGGTATAGGTGCCGTTTTCCAATGGTTCATCCGAATAAAGGTTAGCGGGCGGGGTGTTATCACTCCAGTCTTCATCGGGCTGGAGTTGCCATAAAGCGCGGTTAAGGCCGGCTTCCGCGTAATAAAAGGCGCGTGTTTTATTCTGGTTCATTCCGGCTAACCGGTTGCCGGTGGTAACCTTAACTAAAATAGCCGCTCCGATTAAAAACAGGACAAAACTGAAGATTAAAACAATACTCAGAACCGAGCCGGTTTTTGTTCGTTTCATTAAAATTCTTACCCGCCGGTCATTGTGAGGACTCCGATGGACATCGGAGGAGGCAGCAATCCCAAGGTTGGAGATTGTCACGCCCCCCGACGTAACGTCGGGGGACTCGCAATGACACTTCTGTCGGTTAAACGGTTCATATTTTAATATCTTGTTCTGACCGTATTTTGCAGGGTATATTCAAGTCCTTTTTTTTCTAACGTTACGGTAATTCCGATAAGTTTTATCAGGTCGCGTCCGGTCTGGGTTGAGGTGTCGGCTGGCGTATAATCTTCTTTGAAATATTCCAGCCGGAAATTTTTGAGCGTCCCGTTTTCTAAAGGAAATATTCCGCTGATAATCCGGCGCTGGAGCCAGTCATTGGGATTTTGCGACTGGTTATAGAGTACGCCGCTCCAGAAATATTTTACTTTTTCGGAGACCGGAGCAAGCGCACTAACCGCGGTGGCCGCTGGAATATTGGACGTATTGGTCCAATTTTGTCCGTGGTTAAGACTCATAAAAACATCGCCGTTAGGCAGGGTGCCGGCATAAAGAGTACCGTCCGGGGCGGCTAAAAGCGTCCTGACTTCGGTTGCTCCGGTTAAGTTGCCGGTATTTACCCAGGTAAATCCATCATTAGTGGTTTTAAAAATATTACCGTTCGGGCTGGTAGCGGCATAAATACTATCGTCGTTGCCTTCCGGTTCCGCCCATAAGTCAAAAACATTTTCCGCATTCGTGGCGCCTTCGGCCAGATTAGCGGTGACTGACCAGATCGCGCCCCGGTCGCTGCTTTTATGAACATCCCCGATTAAATTAGTTCCCGCATAAATAATATTACCGGTAGAATCGGTGGCTAATGATAAGACCGAATTATTAGCCCGCTGGATTTCTTCGCCCTGTCTGGTAACCGAGGGTTCCGGATAAACATATTGTTTGATTCTAACGGAATCCACCACGAAAAAACTGCGGGAATTCACGTTTTTGATAACCAGCGGTTGAGCCACGGAGTAATCCACCGCGGTGGTCCGGTCAAGTGCATCCCGGTCATAATACCATTTTATGTTGTTGGTGGTCCAGGCAATCTGCCAGATATGTTCCGAATCATCTCGACTGAGAACGGCTACTCCTAAATAGGCGTCCCCGGCGTTATTATCGGCGTAAGCGTAAAAATTATCTGAAGAGCGTGAGTACCACATAACAAAAGGCGGGGTGGTGGCGCTGATGTTATTAATCCAGCCCCAGCCCACGGTTCGGCCGTCCGAATTCCAGCGCAGCACAACTTCGGCCATTGTTTTGGAATAAGTTGCCTTGGTGGCGATGGCCTCGCCGGTATCAAGCGTTACCCGGCCGGAGTTAATGTCCGGTGTGCCCAGGATGTCCCAGGTGTTGACCGTATCAAGACCAGTGGAAAAATCGTCCCAGAAAAGATAAACATTTTGCGGGTTGGCCGGCGGCGCCGCGGCACTGCTATTGCCGTAATAAAGAAAATAATTGCTGTCCGCACCGCCCGGCGGGATAGCCGATTGAGTTTTGAAAGAGATTATCGCCAGCGTTCTTTCCCTGTTCCAGGTAGTTTCATTAAACCTGTCTAATTCAACATAGGTAGAACCATTCCAGTAAATAATTCTGACATCATTACCGGAAGTAAGCGACTGGCCGGCCTGGGCCAGTCCGTAATGGTCCAATAAAAGTTTAACCGTATAACCGGCGCCGAGCGTCTGGTTTGAAATATTAGTAATCTGGAGTTGCTGTTTGTACGAATAAGCCGTGTTCCACCAATCGGTAAAAAGACTGCCATCGGTCCAGGTGGTGCCGCCGTTGGTTGTTTTGAAAATATTGGCGTTCTGGGTATAAGAAGCGCCGGCATAGATGGTATTCTGATTATCAACGGTCAGGGCAAAGATGGAAGAAACATCAGCGCCGTTTTTGGAAAGATTGGCCGTATCGGTCCAGCTGGTGCCGCCGTCGGTCGTTTTCAAAATATTTCCGTTGGGCGAAGTTCCGGTATAAATAGTTTTATCCGGTGTTTCCAAGAGACAATTTACTCTGGTTACGCCGGTGAGCGGGGCGGTGGCGCTCCAGGTCCGGCCCAGGTCGGTCGTCTTATAAACGGCTCCCTGGTCGGTGCCGGCAAAAAGTGTTTTATCAGACGACAGGAGTAAACTTAAAACCGTGTTTCCGCCGGGCAGGTTACCCGTGATATTTTCCCAGGTATTCTTATCCGGTTGGTAACGGAAAACGCCCTGATTGGTCGCGGCTGAGAGGCCGGCCGGTTTAAAAAATTCTATTTCCCGCTCGGCGGCCAGCGTTACCTTTTCCGATAATTTTAATTCATCGGCCAGCCGGGTCATTATAAACTGGGCGTCGGTCATTAAATCGGCCCGGATATCTTTATTTTCCCAGTCTTTTAAACTAATAATGAATATCCCGACCACGGCTTCGGTAATAAGGGCAATCATTCCGATTACTAACAGGACTTCCAGAAGAGAATACCCCTGCCGTTTGATAATTTTTTTATCCGCAAAAAAATTATTCATAAATATAACTGCTTAATAAGACCGATTTGGTCTGGTTGCCTTCAGGCCAGAACACCCGGACGGTAATTTTTTTATAATCCTGCGCGCCGCCGCCGGTGGCGTCGTCCACCCATTCAATCTGGGTAATCCGGTCCACCCGGCCCGGAAGAGAAGTCCCGGTTAACGAACCGCGTGTTCCGTAGTTAACCTGATAGTAATCAGATTCGGTTAAAAAAAGATTGGTCTGATATAAGTTTACCGATGTTTTGGTCAGGACCGGGAGAAAAGTATCAGCCGGGTTACTGCCGGTTCCTTCGGTTAAACTCACTCCGGTGTATTCCAGATTTTTAATTTCT
>CAKKQI010000359.1 GCA_919901895.1 Candidatus Brocadiaceae bacterium
ACTACTTAAGTCTCGGCCGCGAGGCCTCACTGTCGGCTCTGCCCTACGATTATCTACTGGACTACAAAGGGCAGTTTTTTGATAAGCTGGGCGTGAAGTTTGCGGCCGGGTCGGAACCGGAGGTAAAACTGGAAAAAATAAAAATCGGTTACCTCGGCAGAACTGATGCCGGTTTGTCCGATGAGGCAGGGTCCGCCCTTAAAGATTTTGCCGGGAAAGCCCTTCTTAATACCCGGAAAGTGGAAATTCTGGCGACGCCTTACGGGTGGCTGCGGGTTCGTGAACAACCCAGTACGTCCGCCAAGGAAATCGCCAAGGTTAATACCGGATCCCGCTTCGAACTTTTGGAGGAGGCGAGCGGTTGGTATAAGATAAGATTAACGGATGGGAATACGGGTTACATTACTGCCGCCTACGCTAAGAAACTCTAGTTTTCTTCTAATTTTTTTATTTTTAGTATTTGTTTCCGCCGAAAAAGTTTCGGCTTTGGATTTCACTAGTTTACCGACGGACACTGTTTATTCCAGCCAGCAAGTCCGGACCGTTGATCTCGTTCCGGCCCGAAATTCCTGCTTTACCAATAACACTAGTCCTGCCTCCAGCCGGAGTCGGGCTCTATATATTTCCAAGGCCAAGCTTCATAAAGACCCTTACTACGACGACTGGGGAACGGAAAAATATAAGTGGACTGCAGTAGGGCTTTATTTTGATTACCTGCCGGGCTTTGACTTTTCTTCGGTCAGATTATCGCTCTATCCGGCCATCAATCTTTATTTGGCGGAGTTCAGTAAGCCTCTCGTAAGCGACGTTACGGCGGATGCCGCCCGGACCCAAACAGTCAGCGTTGACGGGGAGCCTAAGGCTTTACAGCTAATCTTTCCTTTTTACCGGGAATTTGATTTAGGCGGTGCGCCCTTTCAATTTAGCGAAGGTTTTTCTCCACAACCGGCGAACGGAGTCGTTCTCACGATCAGCTGTTTTGGCAGTGAGAATCAGGCAGCCTCTTTTTGGGAGAGAGGTAGTGGTTCCGAAGGCATAGGACATTATAATTATT
>CAKKQI010000360.1 GCA_919901895.1 Candidatus Brocadiaceae bacterium
TGGTCGGAATAAGTTGTATGACGGCCAATGCCCCGCGCGCCTATCATCTGGCTAAGGAATTCAAGAAAAGAGGTAAAAAGGTTATTCTGGGCGGGGTTCACCCGACACTTCTGCCTGATGAGGCGCTGGGGTATGCTGATTCGGTCGTAGTGGGCGAAGCGGAAGGTGTCTGGGAAAAAGTGCTGGAAGATTTTCGGAAAGGCACCCTGCAGAGAACATATCATCATCCCAAACCTTCCCTGGATAGATATATCCCGCTCAAGTTCAGGAAACTTACCAAAAAAAGGGGGGTTAATGTTATTCCGATAATGACGACACGCGGGTGCCCTTATAGTTGTGAGTTTTGCTGCGTCTCTGATATATTCGGTAAAGAAATTCGTCATTATCCTATCAGCAATGTGGTCCGTGATATTGAAGAATCACGGAGTAAAACATTTATATTCCTGGATGACAATATTATCGGGAAACCTCAATATGCCAAAGAACTGTTTAAGGCGATAACATCTTATAAAATCAAGTGGGTGGGGCAGGCATCCATCTCGTTCGTTCATGATGCGGAACTGATGAAACTTGCGGCGGAAAGCGGATGCGTCGCGCTTTTTTTTGGATTAGAAAGCGTGGCTGAGGCACAATTGAAAACAATGCGAAAATCAATCAAGGAAATTAAGGGAATAGAAGATGCCATAAAAAGAGTCAAGGGTTTAGGCATTCATTTTCATGCCTCGATGGTGTTTGGTTTTGACGGCGATACAAAGAAAATATTTTCTGAAACCCTTGATTTTTTGGAAAGGAATAAAGTCGGCACGGCTTCTTTTAACGTTTTAACGCCTTATCCCGGGACAAGAATATATGAACAGCTGAAAAAAGAAGGACGGCTGCTTACCACTGACTGGAAATATTACGACCATTCTACCGTTGTTTTCAAACCGAAGAATATGAGTCCTTATGAACTTCAAGCCGGGGAAATCATGGTCAAAAGGGAATTCACTAAAATATCATCTCTAATAAGAAGACTGCCGGGAAACCTTTCCCATCCGTTTTTATATTTAGCGCTGAACTTCGGCAGCAGGAAAAATGTTAAAACAGATATTAAGAGATTACCTGAATTAGTATCCGAAATACCTGGGTTTATATGAATTTATAAAAGTGAGTACTAAGAGCGTATTTCATAACCAGTTATTTGTCACCCTGTCCCGCCTTTGGCGCCGCCTCTGGCGAGCCTCGCCCTTGTGGGCGGGAGGTTCGCCCTTGAGGGCGACCCGTCCAGCCGTGGCGGGACGGGACTGAAACGAGTTCCCCGAAGCCCCGATGACCATCGGGGTTCGGAGTCCATCGGACAGCATGACATTACTAAAACGCGGAATGATTATGTCGGTTATGAAATACGCTCTAAGTTTCTATATATAATTTTGGGCATTTTGGGACACCCTTTTATAATTTGTTGTAATAAGAATATTTAATATGTTTCTACCGACCAGTCGTGAAGAAATTGAAAATTTAGGCTGGAATAAATTAGATATCATTCTAATAACGGGCGATGCCTATCTGGACAGTCCTTTTATCGGCGTGGCGGTGATCGGGAAGGTGCTTCTCAAGGCCGGTTATAAAGTCGGAATCATTGCCCAGCCTGATGTGGACAGTGACCGGGATATTAAACGGCTGGGCGAACCGGAACTTTTCTGGGGGATAACAGCCGGCGCGGTGGATTCAATGGTGGCAAATTATACCGCCTTAAAGAAAAGGAAACGGCAGGATGACCTCACGCCGGGCGAAATAAATAATAAAAGACCGGACCGGGCGACGATTGTCTATTCCAACCTCGTCCGGAAATATTTTAAGAATACCAGTCCCCTTGTCCTGGGCGGGATTGAGGCCAGCCTGCGGAGAATTGCCCATTATGACTATTGGGATAATTCTATCCGGCGGTCGCTTCTCTTTGATGCCAAAGCGGATATCCTGGTATACGGAATGGGTGAAACAGCCATCCTGGCGCTGGCCCAAAGATTAAAGAACGGTTTGGATTACCGGGATATCAGGGGCATCTGCTATATCTCGCCCCAACCACAAAACGAATTTATCCTCTTGCCTTCTTATGAAGAGGTGAAAGCCGATAAAATAAAATTTATAGAAATGTTTCATCTGTTTTATGCCCAGACCGACCCGATCACGGCCTCCGGTTTAGGCCAGAAACAGGATACCAGATATCTGGTCCAAAACCCGCCTTCTGAAAATCTGACGACTGAAGAATTGGATGCTATTTATAACCTTGATTATAAAAGAGACGTCCATCCCTATTACAAAAAGCAGGGTCAGGTCAGGGCGCTGGAAACTATAAAATTCTCTATTACCAGCCACCGGGGCTGCTATGGCGAGTGTAATTTCTGTTCCTTAACGGTTCATCAGGGTCGGACCGTGGTATCACGGAGTCCGGAATCAATCATTAAGGAGGCGGAAACTCTCGCCGGCTTAAAAGATTTTAAGGGGTATATTCCGGATGTCGGCGGACCGACCGCCAATATGTACGGCATTGAATGCGAGAAGAAATTAAAATCAGGCGTGTGCAAAAATAGAAGATGCCTGTATCCTGAACCTTGCCGGAAAATGGATATCAACCATAGCCGGCAAATAGAACTTCTAAAAAGACTGAGAAAAATAAAGGGTGTAAAAAAGATATTCATCGGGTCTGGCCTCCGATACGATCTGGTTCTGGAAGACAAAAAATATGGCGGCGCATATTTGGAAAGTATCATTAACCATCATATCTCAGGGCAACTTAAAATCGCGCCTGAACATACCGAAAATAAGGTGCTGGGAAAAATGGGTAAGCCCGGCAATGAATATCTGCAGGAATTCAAAGATGAGTTTTACCGCCTGAATAAAAAGTTCGGCCAGAACCAATTCCTGACCTATTATCTTATTGCGGCTCATCCCGGTTGTACCTATCAGGATATGGAAAGGTTGAAGACGTTTACCAGAAAAGAATTGAAGGCGAATCCGGAGCAGGTGCAAATCTTTACCCCGATCCCATCAACGTATTCCACGTTGATGTATTACACGGAAATGGACCCGTTTACCAAAGAGCGCATCTTCGTGGAAAAAGACATCAGGGAAAAAGAGCGCCAGAAAGAAATAATCGTACCAAAAAGTTTTGGAGTGAGCCAAGCGAATCAATCTGAGCGGTTTACCCCGAATTAAAGATAATGGATGCGGGCGCTAAGTACTGCACCACATAAAAGAGTGGTCAAAATACTTAGGCTAAAGTCTAACACCCAACGGATTGGATGCCACGCTTTAGCGTGGGAGTTTTTGTTCACCCTATTGTGTAGTGCTGTACTAAGTATGTCCGGGAATAGAATCATTGACACAATATTTTATTAGGCTCATAAATAAATTAAAACAGCGTAATTACCACGCAGCGATAATTTATATTTTCGTCGAAAGCATTGAAGAGGCAATCCGGAGAGTGGCGGTCAGGGTAAAAAAAGGTGGACATTCTGTCCCGGAAGAAGATATTAAACGCAGGTTTACACGAAGCAAAATAAATTGACTTATGTAGAAGAAAGATTACCGGAGGTGAGTAAGAAATATCGCAGTGAGGCGCAATATCCGGTAAGTGACTCACGGGGAATGTATTTTCCATTGATAATAAGAGAATAATTATAATAATTTTATTGAAAAGATAGATAATAATTGATATATTTATAATAAGACATGATTTAAAATAAGGAGAAATTGGCTATGAGAAAAAGTGGTCGCTACTTCATCCCATTGTTTTTTTGCCTGATTTTGGGTTGTGTCTTATGTTGATGGCACCGTGGAACCAGAAGGGGCTGGCTCAGGATACTTCTAATGATAAACAGGACAACCGCGGCATATCGGTTATCGGAAAAGACGGACGAACCGCGGTAGAACGCGGTGATTTCTGGCTGGTCGTTATCGGTATAAACAACTACATCAACTTCCCCAAACTCCAGACCGCGGTCAATGATGCACAGGAAGTGAAAAAAGTCCTGTTAGAGCGCTACGGGTTTTTTGACACCAAACGGTTGGTGGAACTTTACGACGCCGATGCCACGGCCAAGCGCATCCTGGCCGAACTCAGGTCCCTGTCCGGTAAGATAAAGCCGGACGATTCGCTTTTCATCTATTATGCCGGACACGGTAATCTGGATGAGATTACCAAATCCGGCGCCTGGATACCGGTGGACGGCGCTAAGAACGATCCGACTACCTGGCTTGATAATGGTGTGCTCAAGAATCACCTGACCGTTGATGCCATCAAGGCGCGGCATCTCCTGCTGATTTCCGACTCCTGTTTCGCCGGTGATTTCTTTACCCGGAACGTTCAGGCGCCGAATATCACGGATGCCTATGTTCGGACCGCCTTCAGCAAGACCAGCCGGGAAGCCATTACCTCCGGCGGGCTTGAGCCGGTGGCTGATGCCGGATTTGAGAATCATTCGGTCTTTGCCCATTTTCTCCTGAAATCACTCAAGGAGAATACGGAATCGTATCTTCTGCCCGCGGCGGTGCACGAACGGGTCAAGGGCGGTGTTTCGCAGAACGCCCTGCAACAGACCCAGTATGGCTCACTCATCGGTACGGGCACTGAATTAGGCGGTTCGTTCGTGCTTTTCTTAAAAGGTGCCGGCGACAACCTGAACCAGATGGTTAAAGAGAAGAATGAGCGGATATCTCTGCTCAAGCAGGCCGAGGACGGGATGAAGGCAAGAAT
>CAKKQI010000361.1 GCA_919901895.1 Candidatus Brocadiaceae bacterium
GGAAATTATTTTTTCCATATCAGGGGCAACCTCCGTTTTCCCCGGGATTGAATCGCTCGCGGTTACCACCCGATGTTCATTGGGGGACGAATTGCAACCGGATTTAATAACTGCCAGTATTATCACCGAGGCAGTTAAAACAACAATCACTTTATTCATTAGAATAGTTCCTTTCGTAAACTGGTGTCATCACTGATTAACTTTATTTAACAACATTTTCCACGATTGCTCAACATTTATTTGCATTATTTTAAGTTTTTTTTCGTTTAAATTATTAAATCGCCCTTGTTGACGGATATATTCTTTTATCGGGACTGTTTTAAACAAACCGTTTTTATCAGCCACCGGATGATTAAGCGTATATTTTACGCTGTTGACTACTTCGTATAAAGGGAAAATTCTGGTGGTGACGGCCAGGCGGGCGAGTTTGATTGATTCTTCCGGCAACGATTTCCAGCCCGGTGGACAGGGTGCGAAGATATGGATAAAACGGGTGCCTTTTATTTTAGCGGCTTTTTTATATTTGGCAATCAGGTCGTCCGGGTAAGCCACCGAGGCCGTCGCGGCGTAGGGGATTTTATGGGCGGTCATAATGGCCATAATATCTTTTTTCGGCTGGTCTTTGCTGGCCGGCGTGGTGGTGGTCCAGGCGCCCCAGGGGGTGGCTGAACTGCGTTGAATGCCGGTATTCATATAGGCTTCATTGTCATAACAGGTATAAATAAAGTCTTCATTCCGTTCGGCCGCGCCGGAAAGCGCCTGCAATCCGATATCAAACGTCCCGCCGTCCCCGGCCCAGGCCATCACGTGAATATTCTTTTTACCCAGGATATCCAGGGCGGCCCGGACGCCGGAAGCTACCGAACCACCGGTTTCAAAAGCCGTGTGAAATAACGGAACTTTAGTTGAAGAATAAGGGAACGGGCCGTCAATAATAGACCAGCAGCAGGCCGGCATGATAATCATCGTTTTTTTACCAAGCGCCTTTAAGGCATAACGCATCGCCAGCGCCGCCCCGCAACCCGGACACGCCAGGTGCCCCGAATACAGATACTCTTTGTCAGGGATCTTAAATTTCATAATATGCCCAGATTACTTTTTTAGCCCGATCCAGATAATCGGTTCTTTCGGATATTTATTTTTTTTCGTATAATTAACAATTTCCATAATAGTTTGTGGGGTAACATCCCGGCCGCCGAGCCCGGTGATAAAATTAAAAATAACCGGCCGGTTCGTCTGGTTGCCGAAAGCCGATTTTATTTCCTGGCAGAAAATCCCGCCGGCTCCATAAGAAATATTCCGGTCAATCACCGCTACTTTCCCGGTATTTTTCAGAACGGCTACGACTTCCCGGGCGGGGAAAGGGCGGAACATTCTGATTTTCAACAAGCCGATTTTTTGGTTCCGGCGGCGTAAATCATCAATTACCTCGCGGCTGGTGCTGGTAATGGTGGCGGAAGTGACTAGGATAATTTCCGCATCTTGGCAACGGTACGGTTCAATTACCCCGTACCCCCGGCCGAAAAGTTTCTTGAAATCACGGTCAACTTTTTTAGCCACTTTAATAGATTCTTCCATCGCCATCTGCATTTTATATTTTAATTCAAAATTATACTCCGGTGTGGTTAAACCGCCGAAGGCATGGGAAGATTTAATATCCATTTTTATATCAGGTTTAAAAGATGGTAGATATTTATCAACTAATTTAACGGGAGGAATTTCCACCGGTTCGGAAGTGTGTGATAAGAAAAAAGCATCAAGGACGACCATCACCGGCAGATAAACTGTTTCCGCGATTTTGAAGGCCTGGATAATGGTATCAATGACTTCCTGGTTTGATTCGCAATAAAACTGGAGCCAGCCGGTGTCGCGCTGGGAGAGGGAATCGTTCTGGTCGGTCCAGATAGACCAGCCGGGTCCCATCGCGCGGTTGACATCGGCCAGCACGATCGGTAATCGGGCGTTGGCGGCCCAGTGGATTAATTCATGCATCAGGGCCAGTGCCTGGCTGCTGGTGGCTGTATAAGTGCGGGCG
>CAKKQI010000362.1 GCA_919901895.1 Candidatus Brocadiaceae bacterium
TATTGTCATACAAGGATGATGAAGTTACGATAATAAAAAATATCACGGCGCCGACCGTGAGACCGGAAAAAATCGTCTCCCAGCGAAAGTACTTATAATCTGAAACTTTAATGCCTTTTTCCACCACGGCTGATTGGTGATAGAAGATCATCCAGGGGGCGATGGTCGTGCCAACTAGCGCGATAAATAACATCAAATATTTCGGATCATTAAAATGGAAACTGGGCGTAATCATTTGACGGCCGACTTCCGGCCACTCAACCGGAGATAAAAACCCGGAAACAATATAACAACCGAAAAAGAGAATCCCGATTAAGAATAGTTTTTCAACCCGGCGGTAGGAAAATTTTATCGGCAGAACCCAGACGATAATTCCGATCAGCGGCACAGTGAGGTATTTATTTTTTAAGCCCAGCAGTTCCATTGATGAAGCAATCCCGCCGAATTCAGCCGTCGCGTTGGCGATGCCGGCCACAAATTTTATGATCATCAAATAAAACGCAATCTTAATCCCGAAATTTTCACGGATCAGGTCTGATAATCCCTTTCCGGTAACGGCGCCCATCCGGCCGCTCATCTCCTGATAGATTATTAACAAAAGAGTAACCGGTATCACCATCCAGAGCATGGTCAATCCAAATTCGGCTCCGCAGATGGAATAAGTGGTAATGCCGCCGGCATCATTGCCGAAGTTGCCGGTGATCAATCCAGGGCCCAGAAGCGACAGGAACAAAAGAATACTCCCCCACCAGCCGAGTACGGGCATTTTTTTCGCCTCAACCGAAGCAACGGTATCTGATGACAGAACACTTCCGTTTTTCTGGTCTGGCTTAGGCGAATTGGATTTGTTAAATTCGTTCATTAATTAATCTTCCCGGACTAAATGTGAAAGCACTTTTTCAACGGCATTTTTAAACATAACGATCCCTTTAATTTTATTCTGATTATCCACCACCGGAATAGCCATAAAATTATATTTTACAAAAATGTTAGCTACGGTTCGTTCGCGCGTATTGGTTTTAACTTTAACAATCTTGGTATTCATTATTTCGCT
>CAKKQI010000363.1 GCA_919901895.1 Candidatus Brocadiaceae bacterium
GACCAGGCGCCCCGACGCGTCCAGGGTCACGAGGATCACCAGGGCGCTGCCGGCGACCAGGCCGGCTGAAGGGTTGATTAATTTCGTGGCGACTGCGTACCCTCCGCCACCGGATGGAAAGGTTTCAATAATCTGGCTGTAGGAAAGGGAGATGATGCTGATGGTTAAAGCTACGGCTATAGCCAGATAAACGGCTAAAAATATATTACCGTTTAACGCTACAAATGCTTCTTCCGGGCCATAACAGGATGAAGAAAGCCCGTCCGCGCCTAAGCCCACCCAGGCCAAGAGCGCCACCAGCGAGAGATTCCGGAATATCCGGGGGTCAGTCGGGTTTTTTTTCTTACCGATTAGTAATGCTTTGATTTCTTTCCAGGTCATAATTCGTATCCTAATCGGGATATGATAGATAAAATTAGGCGATTAGTCAAATAAAATTTAGGCGGAAAAATCTAACCACCGATTACACGGATTAAATCCTATCAGGTTAAGCCGCTTAATCAGCGGACATACAATTTCCTATTCGCCCAAGGACGCTCGCCAAAGGACGAGTCAGTCCCCGCCTGAAGCGAGGTTGAAATCAGTCCTACGGCTGATACGATTCAAGGAAAATTCCTCCCCCGCTAAGGCGGGGTCGGGAGCCTCAACGACCCCGACGGGACGGGGTCGTTGTACCCGGCATGGGGTTTTGAATGGTAGGCAACGAGGTTTATCCTCGTTGACCTGGCCTTGATATCAGCCAAAGGACTGATTTCCGCCGAAGGACGGATCAGCCTCAGGCTGAAGTCCTACGGCTAATAATTTCCTATACGATCAAGAAAAATGAACAGATAATTTAGGGCGCTAAAAACGCCATAAATGTTGAAATTATTAGAGTGGCGAATCTACCGGCCGCCTACCACACAACAAGGGAGAAGGGGTAGGCCGGTTCGCCTGATACCGCCTCAACCCTTCGTCAGGCTCAGGGCGGTGAGCCCTTCGGCAGTGAGCTCAGGGCCGAACTGCGAAGCCGAACCGCGAAAAATACTATGGTATGTAGGCACGTGGCGCCAGAGCCCCCACAATATTATGAAATCCCTTGATGCGTGGTAACTTATTTCACAGTAACCAATTTCACGGTAATTTCCTTCACAGTATTTTTTTTCACTAAATTTTATTTTTTTTCTTGACATATGACCTCTTTATGTTATAATTACTGACGTAAATATGTCAGTAGTGACCAAATAAAGTCAATATGGTTCCTAAAGAAACTGTAAGCAGATTATTTAATTATTACCGGGCATTGACAGAATCACGGAAGGAAGTTATGTCTTCTGATGAATTATCCAAACTGACCGATTTTTCAGCGGCTCAAATCAGGAAAGATTTGACATATTTTGGCCAATTTGGAACGCCGGGACGCGGTTATAATGTTGAAGAATTAAGCCGAAGGATAAGAAATATTTTAGGAATTGACCGGGAATGGGAGATTGCTTTGGTGGGAGTCTATACTGCCCCCCTGAGAAGTGAGACATTTTGGTAAGATAGTCTTCTGACGATAT
>CAKKQI010000364.1:0-8503 GCA_919901895.1 Candidatus Brocadiaceae bacterium
ATGGTTTAGTCCTTGCGCCCAATCTGCCGCTGGTGGCGATTTCTAACAACGGTGTTATCAGCGTTACCAGCCAGGCTAATAGTATCAGCGTTATCGCCGTGTCGCCGGTAACCGTACCGGTGATTACCGCGCCGGTGGACGGTGCGGTTATCCTGACCGGCCGGCCGGTGTTGAGCGGAAACGCCGGAGTCACTAATGCCGGTAACACCATTAAGGCCGAAGTAAACGTAGAAACTTCCGGTAACCAGTTATTTGATTTTAACGCCGGCAGCGCGATTGTCCAGGCCGATGGTTCTTTCAGTATCACTATTTCTCCTACCCTGGTTGCGGCCCTGCCGTCCGGAAACAGATATTTGACCGTTACCTGTGCGGGCGTGACCAGCGCGATTATCAGGATGGTTATCGTTGATCCGTTCGGCGTACTCTTTGACTCCCGGACCAACCAGCCGATTGACGGGGTCACGGTTACACTGGAACGTTATATTACCGAGACCGGAGTCTGGCAGAACGCGGCTTTGGGAACGGATATTGCCGGACCGGCCGGCGTGGCTAATCCGCAGACTTCCGGTTGGACCGGCACGCTCGGACAATACCAGTACGATAATAATATCGGGACCTATGCTTATAAGAGATTACGTTTGAAAGTAACCGCCCCGGGTTATACCTTCCCGTCCACGAAGACCAGTTTCCCGGGCTGGGGTCGGGTCATTTATACTGATAACGTCGGAACCTACCAATCCGGTGAAAATGTTTCATTAGGCGGACAGTTATGGCTGGAAGTCGAACCACCGGTGAACGCGGATATTCCGTTAGACCCGGGCAAGACGCTTCTTAAAATTACCAAGAAAACCAATAAGAAAGAGGTTTCAATCGGTGATATTATCACTTACGAAGTAACCGTGGAAAACGAAAATAAATGGACGGTCGGCGCGGTAACGAGCCCGGTTTATATTATGGATATCCTACCGCCCGGATTTAAATATATTGACGAATCAACCAGTCTGAAAATTGGGGCGGCGGCTGCTTTTACTAAAATAGCTAACCCGGCCGGCGGCCGGACCAGGCTGTTTAATATCGGCCAGGTGGCCGGCAACAGTAAAACCATTTTGCGTTATCAATTAGTGGTCGGCGCGGGTGTGACCTTTGGCGAATATAAGAATCTGGCCCAGGCGGTTTACGGCGACGGGTTTGTGATTTCCAATGATGCCCAGCGTAAAGTAATGGTCGTGCCTGACCCGGTCTTTGATTACAGCACGATTATTGGTAAGGTCTTTAACGATAAGAACCGGAACGGCGTCCAGGATGCCGGTGAAATCGGGGTGAAAGGCGTGAAAATTGCGACCGAAGACGGCATCCTGATTACCACCGACCAGGACGGTAAGTATCATATTGCCGGGATTGAACCATATACCAAACTGATTAAACTTGATGAGAATTCGTTGCCGTTAGGCAGCCGGTTGACTACGACTAATCCTAAGGTGGTCCGTTTCACGCTGGGCGGTAACCTGGCTAAGGTGAATTTTGGGATCCATCTGCCCAGTACTTCGGTTGAAGTCGGCCCGCGCGGCGAAGTGGTGATGCCGGTGGAAGTCGGCGTCAAGCCGGAAATGACGGTGCGGATCGGCGGGCAGTTGATTCCGTTGCAATGGACCCAGCCGTTTGAAGAAAAAGCGCTGGATGAAACCGAGGCCTTACGGTTACAGGTCGAAAAATGGCGGACTGAGAGCGATACCCTCCGGGCGCAGAGCGAGGAAAAAGCCGGCCGGAGCGCCTCGTTAAAAGCGCTGGCTGATAAAGAAACCAAGGAAGGGCTCCGAGTTACTTTATTAAAGAGCAGTGGAAAATTACAACAGGAAAGCGAATCACTGGCCCAACAGGCCAAAGAATTAGCGGATAAAGCCGAGGTTGAATCAGCGAAAATACAGAGCGAATCCGATGCCTTAAAGATAACGATTGATGAATTAACGGAGAAGGCCCAGGATTTGAACCGGCAGTCCGAGGAACTGAAGCAGGAAAGCGAGGATTACCGGGCGACGGCCGAGTCGGTCCGGGAGACTGATAAATCTACGGCCGAGACATTATTAGAGGAGTCACGTCAGAAAAAGGAAGAAAGCCAGGCCAGGCGTAATGAAGCCCAGCAATTAAATAAGGAAATAGCCAAACTTAATGAGGAATTAGGTAAACAAAAGGTCTTTGCTAAAAAACGGCGGGGCGAGCCGCAGGTGAAAATTAACGGCCAGCTGCTTAAGATTGATGCGGAAAAAGGTTATCAGGGAGACCTGGCCCTGTCGCTTGATACGAACAAGATTGATATCTGGGCCCGCGATGCCCGGAGTCGTGAGGCAAAATGGGTCAAGGCCATTTCTGTGCCGCAACTGCAGGTCTCGGTTTACCGTTCGGATGAACCGGCCGTGCTGGCGCCCAATTTGATGGTGGCGCTGACGCCGGAAATGCTGGAAATCAAGACCGGCCGGCTGGAACGAGCCGCCCAATTCATCATTAAGAGCAACTATGCGCAATTCCTGGAACAATGGAAATTAGAAATCTTCGCGCCGGAAGAACCGGAGAAGATCGGCCGCAATGATAATGTAGGCACGAATTCTATTCGTGCTCTGGCCGGCTCGGATGACCTGGAAACCGAGTCCGACCCCGAAGGGGCTTTGTCCGACGAAACAGAAAAACCGGCGTCCGATACTGATGATTCATTACAACCGTCATTAGCCACCTTAACGACCACGCCGCCGGAAGGCTACCGGCTCTTTAAGGAATTTTCCGGCCGTCATCAGGATATTAATAAACCGATTACCTGGAACGGCCGCGGTGATAACGGTCAATTAGTAATTCCTGATTCCACTTACCGGTACCGGCTGAGTGTCCAGGACCGTTACGGCGAAATTGACCGGACCAAAGAAGGCCAGTTTATGGTGGTGTCAACCTGGGCGAAAAAAATCCGGGATGCCCTCGGGATTTCACCGGCCGTTCAGGAAGAACAACTCGGCACGATCCCGGCGATGGGTTTTGATGAAAAAAATATCCAGGTTAAAGGCCGGGTCTATCGCATCAGCGGTACCACCAATAAGGGTAATAAAATAAATGTTTCCACCCCGAACGTAACCGAGATGATTCTGGTTACGCCGCTGGAAGACGGGACTTTTGAATCGGAAGTCTATGTGCCGATGACCGAAGATACCTTATGGGTGGAAGCGGTCATACCGGAAGGCTATCTCAGGTTCCGGCTGGCCGAAGATATTAAAGTTCCGGAAGAAAAATCTAAACAGCCGTTCTTCTTGAACCTCCTGGCCGACGGCGAGTACGGCAGTAATACCGTCAGCGGTAACAATGCGGCCGTGGAACATCAGCCGCGTCTTGATGACGGAACTTATTTCCAGGGACGGCTGGCTTATTACCTGAAAAAACAATGGGGCCGGTACGACATTACCTCCTCGCTGGATACGGACCGTTATAAAAATCAGTACCAGAAACCGTTGTTTAAATACATTGACCCGGATAAATTCTACCCGGTCTATGGCGATAATTCAACCCGGGTGGATGACGCCACCGGCACCCAGGGTAAATTCTATCTGAAAATGGCCAAGGGCGAGTCTTACGGGTTGTGGGGCAGTTACGGCACCGGGTTTACCGGCACTGAATTGGCCCAGTATAACCGGTCGCTCTACGGCGCGAAATTTAATTACCAGCCGCTCGCTGCGAGTTACTTACCACAAACTACTATCTTCGCGGCCAACGCCCTACAGTTAGCCAGCCACGACGAACTCCGCGGCACCGGCGGTTCGCTCTATTACCTGAAATATAAAAATGTGGTTTCCGGCAGCGAGAAAATCGCGGTTGAAGTGCGTGATAAAATTTCCGGACTGACCGTTTCATCCAAGGTAATGACCGAAGGCCAGGATTACGAGATTGATTACGACCAGGGCCGAATTATTTTCTATAAACCGGTTCCATCCGTTGATAACGGCACCAACACTATTATCAGCACCGACCTTTTAGACGGTAATCATGTTTACGTCGTGGTGAATTATGAGTATCAGCCGGATAGCCGGGACCGGAAGACTTCTTCGGGCATTCGCCTGATTAAAAATCTCGGTTCTGGTTTTGACCTCGGCGTAACCTCTGTCAAGGAAGATAAAGAATTGGAAGATTACACCTTGACCGGCAGCGACCTGAAGTTAAAACTGGGGTCAGCCAGCATCCTGACGGCCGAGTTTGCCAGCAGTAAGTCTGAAAGCGTCCGGGGTAACATTTCTTACAGCGGCGGATTTGATTATACTTCGCTGCCCACGGCTGAAACCAATGACGGCAGCGCCTATAAAATTTACTTGAGCAGCGACCTGGGCAGTGTCTTCAGCAGCAAAGCCGGCGATGTGCGGTTCAACTTGACCTACCAGAAAATTGAAGCCGGGTTCTCTTCCGGCCAGAGCATCTTCAGCCAAGGCACGAATAAAATCAGCGCCGACATTACGGCCAAGATGAGTAAGCACGATAATTTGCTTTTGAGGTTTGACGACCAGAAACTGTTAGATAACGGTAATGCCGCTTCCCGGACCCAGACCGGCGCTGATAAGAACCAGTCTCTGACCGCCCAGTTGACCCATACCAAAGACCAGATGACGATTACCGGCGAGTTCCGCCAGCAGAAGACCACCGCACCGGTGAGCAGCCCGCTGCTGGAAGACGATACGGCCCAATTCCTGGCGGCGCGGGCGGATTATAAAGTGAACAAAAAATTGAGCGTCTTTGGAGAGGGCCAGGGCGCCTTGAGCGGCGAACCGGCTAATCACCAGTACAGTGTCGGCGCTAATGCCCTGCTGAATGAACGAATGGCCGGAAATGCTAAATTTACGTTCGGTGAATTAGGTAATGCCGCGGTGCTCGGTCTGACTTCTAAAGTGAATGACCGGACCAGCCTTTACACTAATTACCAGATTACCGAAGATACGGCCGGTCAGAAGAGTTACACGACGGTCTTTGGTGAAAGCACCCAGGTAAATTCGCGAGCGCGGATTTACCGTGAAGAGCGTTTCCAGGGCCGCCGCGGGGCTGAAGACGGTTTATACGGCGGTGTCTTCGGCGCCGATTACGCCCTGACCGATAAATGGGCCGTAGTCAGCAGTTATGAACGCAGCCAGATTGATACGGATACCACCCAGACGACCAGGGATGCCTTTGCTTTGGGCGCGACTTTTAATTCGCATCCCAAGGCCCAGGACCCGACCAGAGTGGCCGGCTATACTAAATTCACCACCCGGGCTGAGTATCGTTCCGAAGAAGGCGGCACCGACCGGACCAGTTATCTCACGGCTAATAAACTATTCTACCAGGTGAATCCGGATGTGAACCTTCTGGCTAAAGCTTATTACAGCAAGACCCAGAATGAGACGACCGACACGAAGGAAGCCGAATTTACCGAAGGCAGTATCGGACTGGCTTACCGGCCGGTTAAGAATGATAAACATAATTTATTAGGTAAGATTACTTATCAGTCCGACCAGTCGCCGCCGGTCCAGGGAGACCTGCAGACGCTGTTGCGTAAGGCAATGATTTTCTCGACGGAAAGCGCGATTGACCTGCCGAGCGGGTTCCAGATTATCAACAAACTGGCTTATAAACAGCAGAAGGAAGAAACCGGCGCCGTCGGTGAGATTACCAGTGATACTTACCTGATTGCCCTGCGTGGTAATTACAAACTTAAATCAGATAGTATCTGGTTGGATAAGTGGTTGATGGGTTTGGAATACCGGATAAAAGCGGTCAAACTGGCTGAAGACAAAAAATCCGGCGTGGTGCTGGAATTTGAACGCGAACTGCATCAACGGATTAATTTCGGGTTCGGCTATAACTTCACCGATTTCACGGATGAACTCAGTGTTTATGACGATGATTACGACGTGAAGGGTTGGTTCGTCAGATTAACCGCCAAATATTAATAGCTAACCTGCCCTGCACCCAACGTGCCGCCCCTATGGGGCGAGCCTCGCCCAGAGGGCGGGGTGCAGGGATGAACTCTCGGTCTATGACGACGATTACGACGTGAAGGGTTGGTTTGTCCGGTTAACCGCGAAGTATTAAGAGGCCTCTAAACAATAGTGGGTGAAAAGGAAGGGTTAAAGAAGAGAAATACCATTCTTTAAGGCATTTTGGGCGAGCGGAATCTCTTTTATTTCTTCTTCAGTATAACAAAAGACATCAACTGCGATCCCAATATTTTCAAAATATTTATAAAAGTCTAAAGGGCGGTCCATAAAACGTTTCTCCGAATATTTCAGGGTAATAAGTAGATCGGCATCACTGCCCGGGACGGCCCGGTTTTGGGCGAGCGAGCCGAAAAGTATTACTTTAATCGCTTCCGGGTGATTTCGAATCAATCGCCGGGCGCACTTTTTTAAAATATTCAACGCTTCTTTTCGGTCAAGCCAAAAAACTTTCACAGAACCGAATGATTTCTTCTGCACTAATGAGGGCATCTTGGGCGTCCTTTTCGGTATAATAATCTTTAGGAATACCGGAACTCCAACCGTTTGGATAACGGGTGGTAATGTAAAATCTATCAAGAATTCTTCCGACCTGGATAATATTTTCCGAAACAGAAATTTTTTCTTTAAGACCGGTTAGCAGGTTAACGATAGAATGGCCCCAACATTCACCACCCAGTTTTTGATAAACGGCTTTCAAGGCTTTTTCGGCGGCTTGCTGGCAGATAAAACTGGCCCATTCATAATAGCCGCCTTTTATTTCCCATCGGGCGTTTTCTAAATCACGCCGGGCTTGGTTTAACCAATCAGCGCTTCGTTCACTCATAATCCCAATATACCAAATATTATAAACTGAAGCAATTAAAATTTTACTTGTAAAATGTTAATTTTGCATTAAAATTAACATATAAATCATTTTAAGGTAGATACAATGAGTTTCTCAGATGAAGAGATAGTCCGGAAATGCCAGGCGGACCCGTCCCCCAATGTAACATCGGGGGGGCAGAAACAATACTTTCAGGAATTAATTAACCGTTATACCCGTCTGGTTTTCGGGGTGGCTTATACGTTGGTGCGTGATTACCAGGCGGCGGAAGACATTACGCAGGAAACTTGGTTGCGGGCTTACGACGGGTTGCATAAATGCACCGAGCCGTCCGGGTTTTCCCGGTGGCTGGTAACCATTACCCGGAACTGCGCCTACGAATGGCTGCGCAAAATGAAGCAACGGACGGTAGTTAATACTGAGGTGGTTAACAAATTTGCCTCTGATCAATCTGTGGAATCTGTTTTCCGCCAGGGCGGACCGCCTTTGGCGGTAAATCTGTGTAATCAACCTGGCGCTCCGGCGCCGGAACTAATTAAAACGCTTCTTGGAAAAATCGCCGACTTATCGGACGACCAACGGGTGGTTTTGAGTTTGAAACACCAGAAGGGGATGAAGTGTGAAGAAATAGCCGAAGCGTTAGGAATGCCGATTGGAACCGTGACATCTACGCTTAGTCGGGCGTACCGGAAATTGAGAGAGAATTGGAAGAATGGAATGATGGAATGATGGCCGCCAAAGGACGGATCTCGCTTCCAGCGGGAGAATGATGGATCCAATATTCCATTATTTCAACTAGGGAGAATTGTTAGAATGGATTGCAACGAAGTAAAAAATATCATTGAAGCCGATCCGGTTGAAGTAGCGGCGGAGTTTATCTCCGCCTATCAGTCCCACCTCCGGCACTGCCCGTCCTGTCAGACCTATGTTCAGGAACAGGTAAAATTCCTGGAACTGGTTCAGACCGCCTTTGACCGCCTGAACCCCTCCGCTGAAGTTGAAGAACGACTATTAGGTAATCTTAAGGTCGCGTCGGGGCAGGCCGGCGAGGTCCCGCGCTACAAGATGAAACAAAAATGGTTAGTTCCCCTTATTTTAACCGCGGCTGGTTTATTGATAATCCTGACCGGTGTTTATTTCTTTCCGGTTTCTAATATCCAATCGCCCACTTCTGATTTTAATTCTTTACCCGATAATATTATTACAGCCGATAAAACTAAACTGGTCGCGGCCATTCCGGAACCCCACAAATTTGAAAGCGGATTGCTGGTCATCGCCACGCCGTCGTTCCAGAGTGAATTAATTATCCTTCAAACAGATTCGGGTAAACCTTTTCAAAGCGAAGAAATTATGATTGAATAAAATGGGGTAGGCGAGTCTGATGAATGGCGAGCATCCCGCCTTGGCGGGACTGATGTAGCGGCGATCCGCCTTCCGCTCCGCCTAAGGCGGAAGGAGGAGCGGATTATCCCCGCCAGTTTGAATTATCATTCGGCTAAATAATTACAAGTGACCAGTAGTTTTAAATTAGTGTAATCCGCAGGTGGATTTAAATCTGTGGAATCCGTGGTTAAAATTTTGGATATAAAAATTTTGTAATCAATCTGTTTAATCTGTTGTTCAGGTAATAAATTGTAATCAATCTGTTTAATCTGTTGTTCAGGTAATAAATTGTAATCAATCTGTT
>CAKKQI010000364.1:8603-17284 GCA_919901895.1 Candidatus Brocadiaceae bacterium
TAATCTGTTGTTAAAAATTTTAAGGAGGATAGTGTTATGAAAAAAGCTGGCTGGTTCTTAGGGATGACGCTGGTTTGGTTGCTGGGTTTTGGTATCTGGAATTTATCTGAAGTTCGGGCCAACATTTCCCCCGGCGGCGCCGGAAATTACACCTATCTGGATAACGTAACCACCGCTGATACGACTTATTCCTGGATAGACATCAGCGCCGGAACGGTTATTACCAGTTATGGCTCAGCGGCTAATGTGAACGGAGTCTATAACGTCAATCTGCCGTTTACTTTTAATTTTTACGGGACGGGTTATACCAGCGTTAATGTGTCGGAAAACGGCTATCTCCGTTTTGCCGCCGGCAATGATTATGAGGTTAATCAGGTTGCTGTTCCGAGTTCGCTCAGCCCGACCGGCGGCTGCGTTTTTGTAATGCACGACGACCTCGGCGGCCTGGCCGGCGGCTGGATGCGTTATCAGAATTTCGGAACTACCCCTAACCAATATACCGTGATTGAATGGTTCAATATGTATACCGTATTAAGGGGCGCGTATAATACCGTATTTGAGGTTATTCTTTACGAGAGCGGCGCCATCAAATGCCAGTATGCGGATACCTTCCTATATGCCACCGGTGGTTGTTATTCGGTGAACTACTATGCTCACGAATCCGGTACGACCGGTATAGAAAATAGCGACGGAACGGTCGGCCGGGGGTATATCATTAACAGTAATGCCAACTATGATGGCCGGGCGGTTCTTTTTGCTCCGGCTGAACAGTATGTGTCTTCTCTTACCTACGGCTCGGAAGTTCAGGGAGGGGTGGCGATTAAACGCGGCGAGACCGTCGCAATGGAAAAGTTCACGTTAAATCTTGAGGTGGGCAGTAAGGCCTGGAATACCATTAAAGTCACCAAGACCGGGACTGCCCCTGATTCGGCCGTGGAAGAAGTCAGTTTGTATCAGGATACCAACGGCAACGGCAAATGGGACCTCGTTGGTGATACCAAAAAGGGTTTCGGAACTTTTACCAGCGGAACGGTGACAATAACGTTAACTAATGCGACTCTTGATACAACGGCCCGAACATATTTTATTGCGTATAAACTCGCTCCAGTGATTCCCGGCGGCGTGACGTTGGGCGCAAAAATAGTTTCAGTGGGCGATTTAACCGGCAATAGTACACTGTTTGTAAAAGACGGAAGTTTTTAGTAAATGACAGGTTCGGATGTTGTCCACCCTCCGCAGTTGCGGTGCAACCGCTACGGAGGACGGGTCATTGCCTGCCTGCCGGCAGGCAGGCGACCGCGGCAATCTCATTTTGTTAGAGGCTCTAAGAAAGTGTCATCGCGAGTGATAGTGCCGGCGGCCTGCTTCGCCAAAGTCCTGCCAGGGCGGGATGAAGACCGGAGGCAGGACGGCAATCCGGCGCGCAGTGTCATTCCGGGCGGCCGCGAGGAATCTCCATACAATTCATTATGTTATTACCGAAAAAAATAGATTCATATCTTATTTTAATTACGGCCGGTTTGTTCTTCCTGCTTTGTCCGGTTTTTATGGGATACCGCGTGGGTTATCCCATTGTGGACGGAGAGGATAAAACATCCGAATCACAGATAACCGGCGCCGGTTCGCCTCAGTCCGATAAAAAAATCATTCCGGTGCGGCTTCATTGTTGGGGTAAAGAATCAGAGCCGACCATTAATTTATATTTGCAAAAAATATTCCAGCGAACCAATATTTTAGAAAAGAATAATCTGCGGGGAGAATTCGTTGAAAGCATTAAAGATGTTAAAGAAATAGATATTTTGTTTGAGGGGGTGCTCAAGTCTTTCGATCAAGGGTTTAAGGGGAAAATTATTGCTAATCTCGGGGCGTTCAGTCGTTACGTCCTGGCCGTGCCGCCGGATTCGCCCATTAAGACACTGCCCGAGATTAAAGGTAAAACTATCGGAATACAGGATGTCTTTTTACCGACGGACTATTATCTTTTATTAAATGCGCTTTATAAGGTTAAATTAAAACCGGAACAGGATGTCAAAATAATTCACTCTGTTAAATCGCTTGAGCCGCCGGATGTCCGTTGGTGTTCAGACTTGTCGAGCGAGTCTTTTGTCCGCCTCCAAAACTACCGGATTATTTTTGAAAAAAAACAAAATCTTTTGGTGAGTATTTCCGATGAATTACGCCTCCACCAGCCCGAAGCCGTAAGGTCATTTATCAATGCTCTCAAAGAGGCGCTGTTTTTCCTGGCGACCCATAAAGAAGATGTTATTTACTGGCTGGCCGAAGACCTCGAACCGTTAACCACCGAGGACCTTACTTTACCGAAGATTACCCAATTGACTAAATATATCTGCGAACTAAACAGGAATTATAATGTTAAAACAATCAGCGAAATTAATATTGAGGTCGCGCCTGATGACATCAGGGAATTAAAACAACGGGCCGCCTATCTTTTAAAAATAGGAAAAATAAAAAGACAGCCTGATTTTGACAGTATTATGGCGGAGGCGAAATTTTCCGATGAGGTAAAAAGAAAAATATCCGACAAAACCTATGATCCCACCTCAGTTAAAATACTTGTGCCCGATAGGGTGAAAGACACATCTGGAAAACTAAAGTTTGAATGAAGGAAGATTGGAATAATGGAATGGCGGAATGATGAACACAAAACTGGAAGAATGCCTGCCTGCCGGACAGGCAGGGAATAATGGAACAATGGAAAGGTGGGAAAAAAAGTTCAATATTCCAATGTTCCAATATGCCACTATTCCTCGTCCTCAGGAAGGGACGGCATCATTCCAGCATTCTCGAAGTCCCGACACATTCTGTCGGGACGAAGATCCCGACGAATGTCGGGGCGCAACCCCGCCCCTTTCCGTTTCCGTCGTCATTCCGGTTCATAACGGCGCTTTTACTATCGCTCAAACCATTGAATCCTGCCTGGCTCAGGATTATTCCGGTCCGTTGGAAATTATCGTGGTGGACGACGGTTCAACGGACAATATGGCGGAAATAGTAAAAAAATATTCTGATTATGTAGCGTCGGACTTTATGTCCGACAATATTTCTGAAGTCCCGCCAGGCGGGACGCAGGCGGGTGTTGTTGCATGCCTTGACATAGTCAATGCATTTCAAAAAGGTGAAACGACAGTGGAATCCCGCCCCAAGCGGGGTCCGGCCGCGGCCCGGAATACCGGCTGGCGCGCCGCACGCGGCGACATCATCGTTTTTACCGATGCCGATTGCCTCCCGCCGCCGGACTGGGTTTCCCGGCTGATTTCCGGATTCAATATTCCAATATTCCAACATTCCAGTTTTCCAACCGGGGTTCCCATCGGCGCCGTTGGCGGCGGTTACCAAATCGCTAATTCGGACAATCTTCTTGCTGTCTGTATCCAGGCCGAGATGGCCTACCGCTATAACCGGATGCCGGCAAATACCAAATTTTTAAGCACCCACAACCTGGCAATCCGGCGGGACGTTCTGAAGCAAATCAACGGGTTTGACGAATCCTATCCGGACGCCAGCGCCGAGGATAACGATTTGATTTACCGGATGCAAAAGGCCGGTTATGGATTATTGCTGCAAAAAGAAAATCAGATGCCGCACCATCACGCGACTAATATCCGGAAATATTTGCGGAAACAATTCCAGCACGCCTTCTGGCGCGTTAAATTATATTCCCGTCATCCCGGTATGGCTAAGGGCGATGATTATACCGGTTTGAAAGACGTTCTTGAGCCGTTTCTGGCGTTGTTTATTCTTAGTTTTTTAGTTTGTTTCCCGCTATTCATAACTTATAATTCATCATTTATAACTAATCTTACTTGCGACTCTCTACTTGCTACCGGCTGTTTTCTGATTATCTGGCAATTGTTCTGGGCCGTGAAGGTGGTTTATAAAAACAGCATGGGCGAGGATAAACTTAACCGCTACAAAATTTGCAATCGCGCACTGTTCCTGGCATTGGTCGGATTCCTCCGCAGTTTTGCCCGCGGCTTGGGCATGGCTGCCGGAATTTTTATCCATTTGTTTGTAAAATTAAAAACGTTTGGTTTTGCCAAAGGTGTTTTTTTTTAAATGTCATTCAGACTGTGTGACAATGTCATTGCGAGGAGCGGAGCGACGAAGCAATCTCATGTTTCTCGCATAAAATAGAGATTGCCACGCTCGCCCGCCACGGCGGGTGATCTCGCAATGACAAAAAAGGGGTTATGACGCAGTCTGATTGTGCGGTCGCTAAAAGCGACCGAAGCAATCTCTATTTATGGAAAAACAATATTATGTTTACATGGCGACTAATAAAAGGAATACGGTATTATATACAGGTGTAACTAATAATTTAACGAGACGTATTTGGGAACACAAACAAAAACTTATTCCTGGGTTTACTTCAAAATATAATATCAACAAATTAGTTTATGCTGAAGAGTATGATGATATTAATGATGCGATTAAAAGAGAAAAGCAAATTAAAGCGGGTTCTCGGCGGAAAAAGATTTGTTTAATTGAAATAAATAATCCGGAATTTCGTGATTTATATTCGGACCTGTTATAACACGAGATTGCTTCAGCCGATATAATATCGGCTTCGCAATGACCCGTCTTCCGTAGCGGTTGCACCCGTCCTTCGTAGCCCACCGGCTACTTCGGAGGGCGAAGTAGGGCCGTAACTGCGGAGGGTGGACAACATCCGAAACTGTCATTGCGAGGACTCCGATGTCCATCGGAGGACGAAGCAATCTCATTATAAACGTGATAGTAGTCATTTTGTTACTCGCTCTTAGTTGGTTTTGCTATGAGTGACAAAAAACGCTAGGAGTGGCTCATTTATGCCAAAAGTTCTTTTCATCAATCCGCCCGTAATTGACGCAACCGTTGAATTCAACCGTCCGGTCCGCTGGCCGTCGTTCAGTTACGCCACGCCGGTTCTGCATCCGCCTTTGTGGCTGGCCACGGCCGCGGCTTATATCCGCGAACAAGGGTTTGAAGTAGGGTTGATTGATGCGATAGCGGAGCGGTTATCACTGGAATCATTCTTAGGAAAAATCACAGGATTCCGTCCGGATTTCCTGGTTTTTGAGATTTCTACGGCTTCCTTGCCAAACGATGCGCAGGTCATCAGCCGTTGTAGGCACGAATTCTATTCGTGCGATAATCTATTACCACGCGTTATCTTGGTCGGTCCCCATTGCTCCGCCTTGCCGGAAGAGACCTTGCGCTCTGTCCCTGAAGCCGACGCGGTGATTATCGGTGAATACGAAATCAGTTTGAAAGAATATCTGCTCAAGGGACCAGTCAATACTCTCGGTATTTGTTACCGCAACAGAACTAGAGGAGTATGCGAGGTTGTCTCAACCTCGCTCTCGCAAGATACCAGATTGAGACAATCTGGTGTACAGCACCTTAATAGTACCCAAATTATTAACAACGGCCCTCGTCCCTTTCTGGCCAATCTGGACGAGATTCCGTTTGCCGCCCGCGACCTTTTGCCGAATGAAAAATATTTTGACCCGGTGTTAGATAATCCGTTTACTTTCGTCCTGGCCGGCCGGGGCTGTCCGCACCGGTGCACCTATTGCCATTGGCCGCAGGTTTTTACCGGACATAAATATCGCTTGCGTTCTCCGGGCAAAGTGGTGGACGAAATTGAAGATTTTTGGTCCCGCTCCCCGAGGTTGCCTCGGGGGACAAGTTATCATTTTACTTGTCCGCCGAAGCCTCGATGGTTATCGGGACGCAGGTGGAAAAGTTTTCTTTTTAACGACGATACTTTCACGGCCAATCCGGATAATGTCCGGGCGATCTGTAATGAAATAATTAAAAGAAAACTTAAAGTCAGATGGGGGGCTTATACCCGGGCGGATTTTGATGATGAATCTCTTTTGCAAACAATGAAACAGGCCGGTTGTTATTTGCTGGGCGTCGGCGTGGAGAGCGCCTCGCCGGCCATTTTAAAACGGGTCAAAAAAGGGTGGGAGATTAATCAGGCGGCTGAAACAGTTAAACGGCTTAAACGACTCGGATTCCAGGTGCATCTGACTTTTATGTTCGGGTTGCCGGGTGAAACTCAAGAAACCATTGAGCAAACGATCGGCTGGGCTAAAAAATTAAATCCCCGTTCGGTCCAGTTTTCCACGGCCATTCCTTATCCGGGTACGGAATTTTACGATTACCTGCGTAAAAACGATTTGCTCCTTGCTGAAGTCCAATCCGGCCGATTTTTTTTACCGATGCAACCGCTTTATGAATATGAAAATCTTTCTGCCGGTGATATCGGCGAGGCTGTTCTGCGGGCTTACCGGAGTTATTATTTCAGGCTGAGATATTTATCGGTTGGGCTAAAAGAGATGTTACGGCAACCCGTGGTATTTTTTAAAAATTTGAAAAGATTAATTAGTTTTAGTTGGGGAATTCATTGAGTTTTTTGATGTAGCTGCGAGGCTTGCCCTCGCCTCTTAATAAATCAATATGCGTTACCGAAAACATATCAGGTTATCCCCGGAATTATATAAACAGACGCGCTTGTTTTTTGTCACCATTGTATCCAGATTAAGACAACCGTTATTTGACGGACGAATAAAACAGATTCTTCAGGAAGAATTTAAAAATATTCCCTCAAGATTCCCCGGGTGGAATTTAGATTTCTTTACAATTATGCCTAATCATATCCATTTTATTGTTTCTAATTCAACGGAAGGAAATTTTTCTTTAGGAAGAATTATTGGCGCATATAAATCCATTGTTTGCAAAAGATTAAGAGAAAAAATACATTTAAATAAAACTGTCTGGCAAACAAATTATTATGAGCATATCATTAGAACGGAGGAAGAGTTAAATAAGATTAGATTTTATATCATCGCTAATCCATCTGAAGAAAAAATTGATTGGACAAAAATAGAAGATTACGATTTGCCGGTAATTTTGGAACAAAATAAATTTTGCTAAGAGGCGACCACAAGGGTCGCCGTTACAGTAACGATGTTGTAGCTGCGGGGCTTGCCCCCGCTTCTAATTAAGAGGCGACCACAAGGGTCGCCGCTACAAGACTCTGATGTAGATTGGAGCGGGACTCCATTGTCGTTGCGCAAGGGTCGCCGCTACAATAATTGGGAATGTATCTGCGGGGTTTACCCCCGCCTCTGAACCTGCGCTAATCGGCGCATTATTATCTGTAATTATCAGTGGTATTTAATCTGTGACCATCTGTGTTATATGAAAATACTCTTAATTGAACCGCCCCCCACCCATAAATTCGGCAATTTAAGGACCATCGGCAGTCACAGTCTGTATAAAGCCGATATTGCCTGGCCGCCGCTTGATTTAATGTTTTTAGCCGGTACGCTGGATAAAAAAGGCCATCAGACTTCTATTTGTGATGCCACAACGTTACGGCTGAATTACGAACAATTGAAAACCGTGATTGTCCGGGAAAAACCGCAGGTAGTTATTTTCAGCACTTCTACTTCCACCATTAACGACGATTTAAAAACAGCCACTGTAGCCAAGGAAGTTTACGGTGATATTATTACTATTGCCATCGGCACGCATATTTTTGCCCGGGGCGAAGAAGTTATGCAGGCCGAACCGTTCTTAGACATTGCAGTTTATGAAGAACCCGAATGGCCGATAATGCAATTGGCTGATAATAATTTTAAACCTGGTCCAGTTACCGGAATTTATTATCGGAATAATAGCCAAATAACTAAGTCCCGCACCGTACTGACACAACGTGTCGGGACTGGTGCGTGGATTAAAAACCAGGCCAGCGGTCAAGTGGCTGATTTAAATACGCTTGGTTGGCCGTCTCACGATAAAATTCCGTTACACTTGTACCGAGATCCGATGATGCGGCGGTCTCCGATGAGCATGACTATGGGTTCGCGCGGTTGTATCAATTCTTGTATCTTCTGCTCCTCGCCTTTTTTTAAATACCGCTTAAGAGATGTGGATAATTTGATTGCTGAGCTGCATTGGGCGGTTTCCCTGGGAATTAAAGAGATGCGTTTTTTTGATATGGGGTTTACTAATAATTTAGATTGGGCTGACCGGCTTACCCGGAAAATGATTGACCAAAAAATAGACCTGACCTGGCAGTGTACGGCCCGGGCTGACCGGGTTGATGAAAATATTTTACGTCAGATGAAAAAAGCCGGTTGCCAGACCGTTCATTTTGGATTAGAATCATCTGACTTAAGTATTCTTAAAACGATCAAAAAAAATATTCATCCGAATAAGGTGGCCCAGGCCGTCCGGCTTTGTAAAAAGATAGGCATCAGAACCACCATATTTTTTATGATTGGCTTGCCGGGCGAAACCAAAGAAACCGTCCAAAAAACTATTGAATTCGCTAAACGAACCAATCCTGATTATATGACAATGAGTATTGCGATGCCTCATCCCGGGACAGTATTATATGACTACTTGCAGGAGCATAATTATTTGCGAAAAGAAGCAGCCTGGTCCGAATACGATTCTTTGAAAAGACCGGTTTACGATTACCCTGAATTATCGTCCGAAGAAATATATCGCCTGAGGAATAAGGGGATAAATAGTTTTTATTTCCGGCCGTCTTATATTTGGCGTCGATTTACGAATCAGAAAAATTGGACGGAAATGAAAACCAACTGGCGGAATTTTGTCGGGGTTGTTAAAAGATACGTGCTGTCGTCAAAAGTGTCGGT
>CAKKQI010000365.1 GCA_919901895.1 Candidatus Brocadiaceae bacterium
GAAAAATGAGAAACGTTCGTTTCCGGCCCGGATTGCCCGTTAGAAACCACATTAAAATAAAAAATGCAAAATAAAAATATTAAAAGGTAAATTGGAATGCGTAGAAAAAAACTAAAAAGCGGAGATTCGGATATCCATTTTTCATTTTTCATTTTAAATTTCCCATAAGAAAACCCTATTCCATAAAATAAGAAATAAATTTAGGGGTTCCGAGTAAGGTAAGAGTAACGTCATCCAGAATGGGTGTTTCGTCAATAATCCCTTTTAGATTAGGCGCAGGCGGAATAAACCTGATTTTATAACCAAGCGCATTTGTTCCGGTCGGGACCGGTTGGTTTACCGCATATCCCTTGCCGTCGGTCCCATCCGGCACATCAAAGGTCTGGTTTCCACTCATTACCTGAACGGTCAATCCGCCGGTCCGGTTGCCGGGATTATAAGATGTCCAGTAAATATGGCCGAGCCGGCTGCCGGACAGACTTAACCGGTAATCTTTATCAAGAGAAAAAGTTCCGGTAAAAATTTGTTTGACGTCTTCATAGCGGTCCATCGGCACGACCGCCGCGGCAATCGGTTTATTATATATTTTTAAATTGTCAATCGTGCAATCAGCCGGCATCGGATAACCATTGGTGGTTTTTTCTTCAAACCTGTTATTACCGACAAACAGACTCCAGTCAGACCCCAAGCCGTTTTTAAATGGCCTATTGCCGGTGATTAATGGACTGCCATTAGCTTCCTTCCCGTCCACAAAAAGCCGGAGTTCGGTTGGTTGCCAGGACAAAGCCACGTGGTGCCACTCGCCGGCCTGCCATTGGGTTACCGGATATTCTACCACCGCATAATCATTATAAAAAGAATGCCACATCGCCGGCACATAATAAGGGTAACGGGAATCCATTCCCGGGGGTAAATCAAGATTGAGGTAATTACTGTAGATTTCATAGGAAGGAAAAATAGTCTGATCAAAAGAAATTGCACGTGCTGATGCCAAAAAAGCACAAAGTTTACTATTTCTAACAAAGAGAATTATCCGATTAACAACTTTTTCGGCATCTGGATTCGCCCACCAATCTTCCTGCCAAGCGATAGGACGATGTTTTTCGCCCGGCCCAAAACTGAATAATACCCGGCTGTCATATCCAAATGCATTTACTTCATTTCCATTCCAGGTAGGTTTTATCCACATCTCCAGGGAACCGGCGACATTAAAGTTCCCCGCGCTGTTATAACGTAAAAATTCGTCTTCAGATAACTGCTGGTTCCAGGTGGTTTCATGGCAAAAAACTCCGTCCGGAAATAATTCACTTGGGTCGCCGGGATCGATTAATAAGCGGTCTTCATCAGCCCGGCCGTAAGCTTTTTGGTCGCCGCCCCCCCGTTGGGCGCCTAAGGTATTATTATAATCCGCGGCAAAACTGATACTGCCGGTATCCCAGTCAAAAGGGTCATCTCTGGGGGTTAGTGTAATATAACCGTCATAACAGAGTTGATGCTGGCAAAGGTCTTCGGTCTGGCTCAAACAATTACTGCTAATATTAGTCCAGAGCGAACTTGTGCTTAAGTCGCGAAGGGATTCGGGAAAAGTGGTAAAACCGGATGACTCAGGGTCGTATCCGGCGGCCTGTGGTTGATTGAAAAAATCTTTCTGGGTCGTATGGCGCAAGACGTCATAAATTTTAACGATAGTATTAATCTGACGGCGGGCGAGTGGTTTACGTCCGCCTTTTTTAGTCACCGGACTCCAGACCTGACCCAACGATTCTATTTCATAATAACCCATTGAAGAGAAACAGAATTCGGTGGTCCAGCCGCACCGGCCGGTTCCGCCGTAACCGGATAGAGGTGGTACCCAATCGCCCAGATCGCTTTTATCCGTATCGCCATAGCGTAATCCGAATATTTTATTGGGATTAAATTTACTCAGATGCGAATTAGGATTGGCATTGGCTTTAACGACCATTTTTTGATAGGGATCCTGCAGCCAGGTTAAACTATCTATAAAAGTATTAAAATCATTCCAGGACAGGAATGGTTTGGTCTGGCGGGCGGCAATAATTGCGTTAGCCAGCCGGGCGGCCATAGATGAAGAGATTAACGAACGCGAATTCCAGAAACGATTGCCGGGCCGGTCATAATTTTTACCATTGCGGTCCAGGGCATAGCCCTGAACACCGGTCAAAACTGCCTGTAATATCTCCTGCGGAGCCGTATTAATATTAACCGGCGCGCGCGGTTGCAATAGAACAGAAATACCTTCCCGGGGAAAAACTGCTGGCGTTGTTACGGAATCACTGAAATTAATTGCTGGTGTAGTAATATCTCTATTTTCAAATTTAAGAACTCCGCCGGGGTGATACTGCGTATTAATAAGATCTTCACTACAGCATGGTAAAAACGGTATCTTGAGTGAAAAATAACCTCTTGAACCATGATGCAAAAAACCGGTTAAAGGAAATCCGGGATGATCATTATACGACCATTTATATCTAATATTAGAGGTGTTTATTGGCTGGAGGGCGCCGGGCAAGAGTGTTTTCTGGTCAACCCAGGCATAACAAGTAAGATAATTTTTTACCCGGTTATAGTCGTTTTCCGTGCGGCCGGCCTTGAGTAACGCCTGTTTTAGTTCTTCCTTGCTGACAAAATTACGTTTCAGACCGGCCCGGGCATTGCTTAAAATATTACCCAACCCGGAAATTTTAACGGCCGGTAAATTACCGAGATTGTTTAACATCATTACCACATTGGGCGCTAAAGACCAGTCTGAGGCCGAAACGCTTGGTCCATTGACATAAATCATACTGGCACAGTCCTGGATTCTAAGGGTATAAGTATCAACTCCGCCCGGATAAAATGAAGGTAAAGCGGCCGTATAACCAATCTGGTCCGGTTTCCCATCCCGGTTAATATCTTCTACGGTCAATTCAGCCGTTGCGTCGGCCTGATTACCCCAGCCCTTTAGCGAAGGAAAACGGGTTTCATCCAACGGGGTACTGGAAGTGATTTTTACGACAACGTCAACCGCCGGGTCAAACCGTCCGTTTTTATTCTGGTCGGTAAACTCTAATCCGTAAATAGCGGGCGATAGTCCCTGTTCCGTTGATTCTAAATCAGGCAGGTAGGTTAAAGCCATTTCAATCCCGCTCTGGGCCAGAAAGCGGGCGCGGACGGCATCAACGTAATTATGAGAAACGGTCCGTTCCACCCTGGTTAAAGAGGCAAAAACGATGGCTAAAATGGCCAGAATGGTTAAAACCGTCAAGACCATTAAAAGAACAACCCCTTTGCGGGGTTGTCGGAATATAAAATGAAGTGTTCGCATTTTTTTACTTCTTGATGACCCCTGTTCCATCACAGGTAGCACAGGGTGTTTTACCGGTGCCGTTACAGGCCGGGTCGTTTATTTCCGTTTCTTTGGTTCCGTTACAAACCGGGCAGGTGATGGTGCCGGTTCCGCCGCAGGCCGGGTCGGTTACTTTACCGCTTGCGCCGCAGGTCGGACAATTAACCTTACTTGTTCCCTGACAGGTAGGACAGGATTCCGTAACTTTTCCCGCGCCGCTACAGGTAGCACAAAATTTTTTACTTTTAGTAAGGGGATCGAAAGTAATTCCGCTGCCGCTGCAGGTGGAACAGGTTTTCGTAACGGTGCCTTTACCGCCGCAGGCCGGGTCGGTTATTTTACCGGTTCCTTTACATTTCGGGTCTGTAATCTGAGTAGCGCCATTACACTTCGGACAGACAACCGTTCCGGTTGGCGAACAGGTTTCGTGCGGTACGGTAATCCGGCCGGTGGCATTGCATTCGTCGTGCGGAATGGTTTTTTTGCCTTGGCAGACCGAACAGGTTTCAGTCGGAGGCGCGGTGGGCGCCGGAGCCGGTACGGGCGCCGGCGAAGTCCTGGGCGGCTGGACCGGAACCGGTTGTGTCTTGGGCGGTACCGGCGCCGATCGCGTCTTCGGCCTCGTTTTCTTTGGCTTAACCGGTTTGGGCTGGGAAACCGTTGGCGGGGGCTGCGTTACCGGCGGCTTAATTACCGGCGGCGTTTGTTTTACCGGTCGGGCATGTAATTTCCAGTTGTTAATATCATCGTCCGCCTCCGAATAATCCTCATCCGCTACGCCGTTCGGACCGTAAGATTCTAAATCAACGTAAAAATTATTATTATGCCCGTCCGCATGACTTTGACCGGGGTTTTTATAAATAATCCGCTGTCCCCAGGAATCAACCAGGTAATGTTGACCATCAAGATTTCGTTGTTTAAGACTTAAGGGAGCCGAGAGTTTTTTCATTTCCGAATTCGGCATCAGGGAAAGATTGTCCAGACCGGAAGCGTTTTCATTTTTCATGGTTTGGGCGAGAAGGTAATAAAGATTCTGGGAGCCGTCATACTGGCCTTCACTGGACGGATAAGACAGGAAGACGGTATGATAACTGTTCAGGGCTACTTCAATCTGGGAGAGCAATGATTGGGTCGCCTTGGTTTTGGCCTCATCAGTAAATGAAGTCAACGCCACGACGGTCAGGGTGGCCAGTATCATAATACAGCCGATGACCACCAATAATTCCACTAAGGTAAAAGCTTCCGACGAACCGTTTAATTTATTTTTTCTCATACGAAAGTCTCCTTTACCACAGAACCCGCTGAAGCGGGCTGGGTTTTACTTACTATTATTATTATAACGTAATTATTATTAAAATCAAGCAAAAATAATTAAAAAGACCGTTATTTTCGCGACATCAACTAAGAGACTCCAACAAAAAGAAAATACAGATCCCGATAGAATCGGGGTAGGTAGCATCGACCCTTGCGAAGCGACAGCGGAGTCCCGATTATTTCGGGGTGGTCGCCTCATCTTGCCGATAGAGTTTTAGAGGCGGGGTTCTCGCTTAGGCGGAACTCCGCTGTCGCTTCGTAAGATCCCGCAGCTACCCCATTTCATTCGGTTTACCCCGCTATGGCGGTGGCTAAATAATTACGAAAATCTTACCAACCTGCTTTTATTTCCGCGGTGAGTTTTTTAGCTTTTTGATTAAGCGCTTTTATTGTTTTTAATGACTCGGTAATCGTTGACTTAACCTCCTCAGCCGCAGACTTCTTATGCTTTTCCAAGAGTCTTTCCAAAATTTTAAGGTGGCCGGTTGTATCCATTTCTAACGTTTGAGCCATAATATATAAAATCTGTTTCCCTCCATTTTCTCCTTCCGGCGGCTGGGGATTCGGAAATGCTGAAGATGGTTCCGGCCCCCCGGCTGGTGAAAATGATTCTGGGTCCGGTGGAATTGGGGCTGGACCTATTGGGATTGAAAGTTGTGGTAGTGTCTTTTCACTCAAAAGTGGTTCTGGCCCAATCGCTGGTTTTGGCGCTGGAACAGAAACCAGACCGCCTGTCTTTTTAAGTTTTTCAAAGTCTTTTTGAATAGTACCTAAAGTCTCAGCCAATAATTTTTCATAAACTTTAGTAAGGATTTCTATCCGGGA
>CAKKQI010000366.1 GCA_919901895.1 Candidatus Brocadiaceae bacterium
GGTTCAATGTTTAAGATTAAAGGGGCTAACCCGGTGGCGACATTGGGCGGCCGGCCTGTTGATGTTGGGATTGGTGTTCCTGGTGTCACCGTTGGTTTGGCTTTTAGATAGTCTTGATACATAGAATATGTTTCACGCTTGTCCCCGCCCATGCCTTCCCAGCGGTCCCACATTTTTGCGTCTGGACACCAGGCCTGCAGTAAATTTATTGTTCCGCCTGAAAATAATAAAACAGAAAGAATAATTAATAACAGGTATTTCTTCTTCATAATTTATCCCTCCGGTTAATACGTATTATTTTTAATCGGGTTTGCTGTAGTAAATATGGTCCATAATCGCCAGCCGGATGTTATAATTACTGTCGGCGGTTATTTTGTATAAAGGATTAATCTTATCGCGGTCCAGCACAAATCCCAGCGCCAGCACCGCATAAGCCCGCAGGTCGTTGTTTTTTTCTGTTTTATAGAATTCAGCCAGCGGCTCAATGGAAGTTTTATCGCCGATATAACCAATCCCGTGCAGTATTTTCATCTTCATATCAGGAGCAAGAGTTTTATCCGTTAATTTTTTATAGAATATTTCCAGAACTTTTGAACGTTGCCCCAACATCGCCAGTGAAACGGTTAAATTGTTATAAGCGGTATCGGCCAGGTCCGGACGGGTTTGCACTTTTTCAAAAACTTTTTCCAGAACCGGCACGGCTTGCTGGTCGCCGATCATCCCCAGCGCCAGAATGGCGTATGACCAGGTGACCGGGTCGCTCACTTCTTCTTTTTCCACAATGTTAATCAAATCCGGAACTGATTTTTTATCCTTAGCCATTCCCAAAGCCAGGGCTGAAGCGCCGCGGGAAAAAGGTTTGGTTTTTTTTACCAGAATTGTTCTCAATTCATCCTTGGATTTTTCATCCAGCTTGTCAACAGACGCGGAATTCAATAATCCCAACGCCAGTACGCTGAACCCCTGCAGGTTAAAATCACCTTTTTTAATAGAAGCAATCAGTATTGGAACGGCTGATTTATCATCCAGTTTAGCCAGGGCAATCGCGGCTAATCCTTTAACATTACTATCACGGTCTTTGGCTAAAATGGTTTGCAACTCCTGTTTGGCCTCCGGCGATTTAAGGTAACCCAGGGCAATTACCGCGGAAAGACGCACGTTAACTTGTTTATCGGCCACTACTTTTTTGAGCGTCGGTAACGTGTCGTCGTTCTTAAGCCGCCCCAGGGCCAGGACCGCATAAGAACGAATCTGCGCATCTTCTTTCTGGTTGCTGATAATCTTATCAAAAAACTGAATTAAAGATTGGTCGCCTGTCCCGATATAATGGGCGCCTGAATTACCCAGGGAAAGAAGCGCCGAACATCTTACCTCTTTTTCCATTTTATTTTTAGGGTCGTAAATTTCCTTCAGGGCTTCTATGGAAGAAGGGTCGTTAATATAACCAAGAGCCAACGCCCCATAGGCCTTGGTAATCATATAAGCATCTTTATTAAAAATAATATCTTTAATATCCTTAACATAAGCCGGGTCGCCGATAATACCTAACGATAATATCCCGACATTACGGACATCGTAGTATTTTTTTTCCGTTAACGACAGGCTTTTTTTAATATACTCCACCCCTTTTGCATCGCGGAATTTAGCCAGCGCCAGAACCGCGTTGGCCTTCACCGCGGCATTATTGTCTTCCAGGCAATTGGCCAGAATATCAATAATTTTTTTATTAGATTGAGCCGTAACGGCAATCGTTTCATTATTATTTTTTACGTCATTATCCCCGGATGGTGTTTTAGGCGGCTCCCAATCAATCGGTTCTTTAAACGGTAAATAGTAAAGCCGGTTGCGGGTCCACCAAACCTCCCAGTTGGGTATCGGATTTATGATATTAAAAACTAACGGCGATAAACCGGTTCCCATGTTAGGCAGACGTTGAGGCGTGGGCGGAGGCGTAATCACTACCGGGGCAGGCGTTGGATTCTGTACAGGATTCGGCGTCGGAGTTGGCGTTGGAGATGGTGTTGGAATCGGCGGTGGAACCGGTGTCGGTGTTGGCGTTGGCGTCGGTCCCGGTGTCACGGTTGGTTTGGTTTTTAGATACTCTTGATATACTGGTGATCTTTCACGATTGCCTCCGAGCAGGACCTCCCAGCGGTCCCACATTTTTGCGTCCGGACACCAAGCCGTCAGCAGACTGACCGTTACCGCTAAAAACATCATCAACGCTATCAACCGACTGTTCTTTTTCATAGGGGTCTCCGGGGTTCAAAATCCACTTAAATAAGTATAGCAAAAAGCATGCCGGATAACAAGCGATTTATTACAATAGAGCGCAATATAATTACTTATTTTCCCGGCGCTGTAAAATAACTTTACGCTGTGTTAATAAACTTTACAAATAAAATTTACGCCGTAAATTTTATAAAATAAGTAACTATGGTTTAGTTGAAACCCTCATAAAAATGACCATTAAATTTGGTAGACAACGAGGTTTTACCTCGTTGATATTAATGTCAACGACCATTCCCGCCGAAGCGGGATCCGTCCTATGGCGGAAAAGGTCGTTGTCTACCAGTAAAACGATAGGGTTTCAACTGAACCAGTAACTATCAGTTTCGCGTGGATTCCTGAACGATATCGTCAAATGTCTGCCCTTTGGCGATTTTATCAAGCATTTTATCGGGCGGCGAGCCATAATAAGAATTTAACATTTTTAACTGAACCAGGCAAACAATCTCTTCGTTGGTTAAAATTTCAATTTGAGACGGTGACTGTTTGCCGGATAAGCCGCTTTGGTAAAATTGATATAAACGTTGAAATTTTTTAGGGGACAAAACTCCTTCGTCTAATTTTATTTTCAGGATGTCGGGAGAAAGTTTTAGTTTTTTTTCAATGATTTCCTGCCACCAAAGGCGACTATTTTTTTGCCGGCCGTCTGATTTATACCATTTCGCAATCTGCTGTGGTTTTCGCCGGTCAATTTGGGCCAACCAGAAAATAGTAATAATTTCTTCCGATTGATAACCCAGACGATGATAATCTAAAATCTGATTGGCCGTTAGATTGAAATAAATTAAAGAAAAATTTTCCATCGGGGTTAATTCATCCGGCACCCCCCGGTTTTTCATTAATTGTTGAAGGACTGGTGTCCGCAAACCGGCGGCTAATCGGTCTGTATAATTTAAAAGGTACTGCCGGGCGGTGATTCTTAAATACTGGTTTTTAGACAGTTCCATAAAAACTTTATCCGCCCCGAACATCTCCAGCGAAAGAGTTATTTCAATCAGATGCAACTGGTCGTGCTTGGTCAAGTCTGGCCGCCGGGCAATCTTTTTAAGGGCTTGACTCAGGTCAATTTCATGTTTTAATTCCAACGTCTGAGCCATTCTGGCGCAATTAGCGCTGCACTGGTCGGACGGAACAGGCGGCAGTTCGGCCCGCTCCGGCGGCGGAACCGGCCATGATTCCCGGTATAAAACCGGTCCCGCCTCCAGCGGGACAAGTTGACAGCCAAAAGACACCGTCCCGGCTAAAAAGATAATGATCAGGAAAGAATTGGAATACCGGAATATTGAAATATTAAGGTATTTGATGCAGTACTTATCGGCCCGGCCATTTTCCCTTTTTCCCATCATTCCATTATTCCTTGTATCTAAACAGCGGTGTTTGCAATAATAAATCGCAGCAAACAAAGAACAGCGCCAGCATAATAAATAACCAGTCTATTTTTCGACCGGTTTGAACGACTCTGGTCGTCCCGCTATCTGGCGGGATTGTTTTAATCTGGTCAAGCGATTGAACCATTTGTCCGCCGGTGCCGGTCGCCAGATTTTTAAGAAGCGGCCAATTGGGTTTGAAAGTCTGCCATTCGGCCGAATAGGGAATTACCACGGGAAGGCGAGCGATGGTTTTTGGCTCAGTTCCTTCGGTTGCCAGAATAGAAATAAAATAACTGCCTTCCGGCAAAGCCGGCGTGATTAACTCGTAGCGGCCGGTTGAAATTTGCGGTATTTCTAACACCATTTTTTTTTCACCGGCCATTTTTATTTCGGCTTGTAATCTATGATTATTTTCAGAAGATAGTTTTACCGCCGGCTGAACCCCGCCGTTGGCGGGGTAAACTGATAGTTTTATATTTTGATTGTTTAAAACAGAGGTGTTTATTTTAAAATTTTTACGATTGATTTCCACCGGCATTAACCAGCGTAATGATTGCTGCCATAATTGGGTTAAATCAGGCCAATGGCGCCATTTTTCGGTCCACGGATAATCAAGTGATGAGGTAAAGACCAATACCTTTCCCAAACCATATTGCCACGAAGCCAGGACCGGGTCATTGTTATCAGCCGCGACCAGTAACCGGGCGCGGTCTTTCAGCGAAGTCCGCTGGTAACCCTGCAAATCCGGTAAGGGCTCCAGGTTTTTTAAAATATCCTCCGCCTGAATAATGTTTATTTTAATATCCTGGTTCTCGCGGATAAGTTCTTTATAAAAAGCTAAGTCCTGCTGTAAAAAATCCGAGAGCCGGTTAAGATCAGAAACCCGGTGATATCGTCCGTTTTTCCCGTTTAAACAAAGTGTTTTGAGAAAAGATTCGTTAACATACGCGCCGGTCGCCAGAATAGAAATCGTAATCCCGGCTTGCTTAAGATTTTCCCCGGTTTCTTTAAAGTTATCTAAAATTTCGCCGCCGGTGCTTTCTCCGTCAGAAATAAGAACGATATGTTTCCGCTCGGTCTTCTCATCTTTCAAATGAGCTAAAGACTGATTGATGGGCGGCAGAATAACGGTCGGCCCGCTTGGTAAAACTTTTTTCAATTCTTCATTAAGGACCGCCGGCGTCCCGATGTTATCTCGGGATGGCTTAAACGATTGAA
>CAKKQI010000367.1 GCA_919901895.1 Candidatus Brocadiaceae bacterium
AGCCAATCGGATGCCCCAGCGCAATCGCCCCGCCGTTGACATTAACCTTATCCAGATCAAGATGCAGTTCGCGGTTATCGGCAATGACCTGGACCGCAAAGGCCTCGTTGAGTTCGATTAAATCAAAATCAGCCAGTTTCAGACCAGTTTTTTTGAGTAATTTTTGAATGGCGGGAACCGGCGCAATCCCCATATAGGCCGGGTCAACCCCGGCGGTCGCATAAGCCCCGACATAAGCCATTGGTTGATAACCTAACTCTTTGGCCTTTTCTTCGCTCATCATTAAAACCGCGGCGGCCCCATCGGTAATTCCGCAGGCATTCGCGGGGGTTACCGTTCCGCCTTCTTCTTTTTTCTTAAAAACCGTCGGCAGTTTAGCCAGCGATTCCATCGTCACGCCGGACCGGGGATGCTCGTCTTTTTCAATCAGGATAGATTTCTTGCCATCTTTTATCTCTACCGGCACGATTTCATCTTTAAATTTATCCTGCTTAACAGCCGCCTCGCATTTATGCTGGCTGGTCATCGCGTACTCGTCCTGTTCTTCCCGGCTGATTTTATATTTCACCGCTAAATTTTCAGCCGTTTCGCCCATCACCAAATTAGAGAGCGGACAAAGCAATCCGTCGTGATACATTCCGTCCAGCAGTTTGGCGTGCCCAATCCGGTAACCCAGTCGGGCTTTATCCAGCATAAAAGGAACCAACGTCATATTTTCGGTTCCGCCAGCGATAATAATATCCGCATCACCTAAAACAATTGCCTGATAGCCGTGGATAATTGATTTCAAACCGGAACCGCAGGCCTTGTTCACGGTATAGGCGGGTGTTTCATAGGGAATGCCTGAAAAAAAAGCAATCTGGCGGCCGGGATTGGGCCGGCTGCCCGCCTGCCGGGCCTGGCCGAAAATAACTTCATCCACTAATTTCGGGTCAAGTTTTGATTCGGCCAGAACGCCTTTAGCGGCAACCACGCCCAGGGCCACCGCTGTTACATTGGAAAAAGAACCGAGAAATTCGCCGATGGG
>CAKKQI010000368.1 GCA_919901895.1 Candidatus Brocadiaceae bacterium
ATATTAATGATATTTTGCAGCGAAATTTGCGTTGCGGAATGACCAGAACCGAAGTCCGCCTTACCTGGGGCAGGCCGGTTGATGAAAAAAAATCGTACCTGGCCGATGGTCTTTACGAAGAATGGACTTACGAACACCGGGCAGTTTACCGGCAGACCGGATTATTTTTCAAAAACGGGTATTTGATGAATTGGGAAAATAAATAATGAGAAAGAATATTTTACTTGAAACCTTCCATTCTTTATGGTATAAAAGTTGTTTGCTTTTTTCCTGGATAATTGCTCTTTGTTTTTTCCGGTTCCGGGTCTATGGCCGGAAGAACGTTCCGGATGGCGGCGGAGCTTTGATTGCGGCTAATCATCAGAGCTATTTTGACCCGCCTTTCGTCAGTGTGGGTACCGTTCTCCGACCGGTTCATTTTTTAGCCCGGCAGGAATTGTTTGAAGTAAACTGGTTTTTTAAAACGTTAATCAGTTCGCTGTATACGATTCCGCTGGAAAGACGGACCTATGATTCCCAGGGATTGCGTACGGCAATCCATGTGTTAAAAAAAGGAGGATTACTGTTAATTTTTCCGGAAGGCGGCCGGAGCTGGAATGGCGAACTCCGTTTACCAAAAAAAGGGTTAACCTTAATAGCCCGGAAGGCAAACGTGCCGATTATTCCGGCATTAATTGAAGGTTCTTACCAGGCCTGGCCCAGGCGTAAAACATTACCCTGGCGTTTCTATCCGATAAAAATTAAATACGGTTCCCCGATCCGGGTAGATCCATCGGTTAGTCCGGAACAAGCAGTAAACATGATTTATCAATCGTGGAAAGATTTGAAATCAGTATAATCAATTTTTAAATCAGTGTAATCTGTGGTGGAAAGGAGTTTTAGTTAATGGTGAACAAAAATATTATGGAAGAAGTCGGTTTGAAAGAACAGGAAATTACCTCAGAAGTTGAAAAAATAATCGGTGACTATTCAACCGATTCTTTGACCAAACTTTATGAGGAGTCAATTAAGGAATTTAAAACCGGCAGTATCTTAAAAGGTAAAATTTTAAACATTCTGGGAAACGATGTTATTGTTGACGTTGGTTATAAATCAGAAGGTCTTATTCCTCTTCATGAATTTCCCGAACCGGAAAGTGTTAAAGTGGGCGATGGAATAGACGTTTTCCTGGAATCGGTGGAAGATGAATCAGGTTTAATTGTACTTTCTAAAAGCAGAGCGGATCGGCTGCACGGCTGGGAACGGATTATTAAGACCTGCAAGGAAGGTGATACGGTTAAAGGTAAAGTAACCAGGAAAATTAAAGGCGGCTTGTTAGTTGATATCGGTATCCCGGTTTTTTTGCCTGCTTCACAATCCGATGTCCGCAGGATTCAGGATATCGGGAAACTAATCGGTCAGGTAATTGAGTGTAAAGTCATCCAAATAGACACCCAGCGGATGAATATTATTGTTTCCCGCCGGAAACTGTTGGAAGAACAAAGGACCACCAGTCGTAATAAACTTTTTGCCGAAGCTAAAGAAGGTGAGGTCGTTTCCGGAGTGGTGAAAAATATTGCCGATTTTGGAGTTTTTATTGATCTGGGTGGAGTGGACGGCTTGTTACATATTACCGATATGAACTGGGGGCGGGTCAGCCATCCTTCGGAACTGGTGACGATGGACCAGAAAATAGACGTCAAAATATTAAGGATTGACCGGGAAAAAAACCGGATTGCCTTAGGCTTAAAACAACTTTCGCCCAATCCGTGGGAAAATATTAATGATAAATACCCGGTGGCGACTAAGGTAAAAGGAAAAATTGTAAATATCCTTCCCTACGGCGCTTTTGTGGAATTGAATCCCGGGATTGAAGGGTTGATTCATATTTCAGAGATGTCCTGGACAAAACGGATTACCCATCCTTCCGAAATGGTGGCCATCGGTGATATTGTGGAAACTGTTGTGATCAGCGTTAATCCGGAAAAACAGGAAATTTCACTCGGGATGAAACAACTGGAAGAAAATCCCTGGATGAAAGTGGCGGAGAAGTACAAGGTTGGCGCAAAAATCCATGGCCGGGTGAGAAACATTACTTCTTACGGCGCTTTTATTGAAATAGAAGAAGGGATTGACGGCCTGCTTCATGTTTCCGATATTTCCTGGACTAAAAAAGTTACCAAACCGGCTGATGTGATTAAAAAAGGCGATAAAATTGAAGCGGTAATTTTATCAATTGACCCGGAAAAGAAACGTGTCTCCCTGGGTGTCAAACAACTTACGCCCAATCCCTGGGAGACAATTATTCCTGAAAAATATAAAGTGGGTAATTCTGTTTCCGGGAAAATTATCAAGATGACTGCTTCCGGGGCAGTGGTTGAATTAGAACCGAATCTTGAAGGGTATTTGCAGTTGTCCAAACCGACCCCGTTGGCGGAGAGATTAACCAACTTGTCCCCCGATGTGATATCCGGGCAGGCAGGCGAAGGTGGCGAGAAAGAGGAATCAAAAAAAATAAAAGCCGGCGATACGGTTAATGTTATTGTGGCTGAACTTCAGCCTGAAGAATGCCGGATTATTTTAAACCTGCCGAATTAACAACGGGATTTAGCAGCCTGTCCCGATGTTACATCGGGGATTAAACCGAATTAATATGTGTGGAATTGTTGGTTCCATTAGTCATAAACCGGTGCGCGGTATTTTGCTGGAAGGATTACGACGGTTAGAATACCGCGGTTATGACTCGGCCGGGCTTGTTACGGTTCAGAACGGCTCTTTCAAATGGGCCAAAATGCCCGGTAAGATAGCGGTTCTGGAAAACCACCTTAAAAATAAAGACTGGGACGGACCGATCGGCCTGGCGCATACTCGCTGGGCTACGCATGGTCAGCCCATCCAGTGTAATGCTCACCCCCATTTTTCCTGCGACCATAAAATCGTAGTTGTTCATAATGGCATTATTGAAAATTACGAACCACTTAAAGAAAAATTAATCAAGGAAGGACATAAATTCCAATCGGAAACAGATACGGAAATAATTGTTCATCTGATTGAAAAGTTTTATAAACAACATCATCAACCACTGCTGGCTGTCCGGGAAGCCATCAAACATTTGCAGGGAAGTTTTGCCCTGGGGATAATATTTTTAGACCGGCCTGATTGCCTCATCGGAGCGCGGTTAAACAGTCCGCTGGTCGTCGGCTTAGGCAAACAGGAAAATTTTTTAGCTTCCGATGTAACCGCCCTGCTACCTTTTACAAAAAAGGTTATTTACCTTAATGAGAATGAACTGGTGGAACTCAGGCGTGACCGGATTAGTCTTTATGGGTTTAGCGGAAAAATAAAACACCGGGCCCCTTCAACTATTACCTGGGATATTACCAGTGCTCAAAAAGAAGGATATCCCCATTTTATGCTCAAAGAGATTTTTGAGCAGCCCCAGGCCGTGCGGTCAACCCTGAGTTATTATATCAACCGTAATAAATTAGATATAGAATTCCCCACCCTGAAACCGCTCCAGAAAAAACTATCAAAAATAAAACGAATTATCATTGTCGCCTGCGGAACGGCCTGGCATGCCGGATTAGTTGGTAAATATGCGCTGGAAGAGTTGGCCGGATTACCGGTTGAGGTTACGATTGCTTCAGAGTTCCGTTACGGTAACCCGGTTCTGGATAACCAGAC
>CAKKQI010000369.1 GCA_919901895.1 Candidatus Brocadiaceae bacterium
CGATTGCTATCGGGATTCGCAATGACAAAAAGAGGATTATGACACAGTCTGATTGCGGGCCCTGAACCGCTACTGGTTCAGGGCGTGGCAATCTCAAGTTAGGGAATTTCTAAAAACACGGAGGATTATGTAGATTTAAGAGTGGTGATTTTCAGGAGTGTCTATCAAACGCCTTTTCCAATATTCCAAAATTCTCCCGCTGGAAGCGGGATCCGTTCTCCCCCGGCCCCTGATATTACATCGGGGAACCTCGTCTGCGGCGGGGCGTGCTGGCGGACATCATTCCTTCTTTGATTTGTCTGATTCCAATAACTTTTGGTGCGTTATTCCCTTATCCCAGAGCGCTTGCCATTGGGCCAGGTAGGCCTGGGCTAATTCCTGGTCATAAATAACTAACAAATTTTCGTTATTATATTTTTCCGCCGAGTAAGTCCAGTTAAAACTGCCGGTGATGACGATTCTTTCATCAATCACGGCAAACTTATGATGCATTTTGCCCGGTTTATCCCGGTTTGCTTCATCGTCAGGTTTTCTTTTTTTTACTTCAGGCGAATAATACCTGATGGCGATTTCTTTTTCCTCCAGCCAATCTCTTTTGCTATTTTTCTCTCCTGAATTTTCCCGGTTTAATACGATTTTGACATCAATCCCGCGTTCTTTGGCTTTGAGCAGGGCGTTAGCCAGAATGGCGTCACTAAAAAAATACATTGCGATCTTGATGGATTTTTCAGAGCGGTTAATTTCTTCAACAATCGCTTCCCGCGCCTGCCCTTCAGGGCTGAAATAAACGGCTAAATCGGCCTGATAGGTTTTTTGGGATTCACGGGATAAGACCGGACGGTGGATTAAAAAGATTAACCCGCTTAAAACTATCAGGATAAATAAAAAAAATCTACGCATATAAAATTTTTCTTAAAAATTTGATGGGACTAATTCAACTTTAAAGAGTTGATCTATGCAAAACCGATCAAATAACATTATGTATCTGGATTCCTGCTTACGCAGGAATGACAATATGCGCCCCCTCTGTCATCTATGCTACATTACTTTATCGGTTTTGCATAGATCAGCGTAACTTTTGTCACTATTTAACCAAGGTTTCTATAGTTTTCACAATCTTCTCAAACCTGCTCCCGGTGGTGAAAACGGCCTTGATGCCGATTTTTTTGAGGGTCGGGACATCCGCTTCCGGAATAACGCCGCCCAGAACCACCGGCGTTTTGGCTAGTCCGGTTTTTTTCATTTTTTGCAACAGTTGCTTACAGATCGGTAGATGGGCCCCTGATAAAATACTCAGGGCAATTACGCTAGCGTCTTCTTCCTGGGCCGCTTTGGTAATCTGTTCCGCGGTTTGGTGCAGGCCGGTATAGATTACTTCCATCCCGGCCTCGCGCAGGGCATAAGCCACCGTTTTGGCGCCCCGGTCATGGCCGTCTAATCCGGGCTTGGCAATCAAGACACGAATCTTTTTCATAGTCAGGTTTAAGGTGCAAGGTTAAAGGTTTAAGGTTAAGATAGAAGAATAAAAAATTAAGAACGCTTACTGTCTTGCCATTTTAATAATGAATATTCTAAACCGCGAAGCATCTTCTCGCATTCATCATAACCAGTCCGAAAAGAGTTATAACGTTCATTTGATAGATATTTCTTGCGATACGCTATATTTAAATGGTGTTTGGTTTCCTGGAGTTCCCCTAAAGAACGACTTATTCCTTCTAAATAGATATTGGTATGTTTATTATTCCATCCCTCGGCCAGATTAGCCGGAGCAGAATTTGAAGACCTTCTAATTTGAGAGCCTAATTCGTATAACTCAAATTTTGGAAATTTTAAAGATTCATTATGAATTTTTACATGTAAATCACACAATTTCTGATAAACCTTTAAATCCTCAAAACTCTTGATTTTTTCTCCCATTTTTTTATCCTTCTGTTTCTAACCTTTCACCTTACACCATTAACCTAATTTAAAGTTTCCCCAAAATCGTTACCGACGCCACCGCTCCCGGCCCGCCGATATTGTGGGCCAACCCAACATCCGCTTTTTTGAGTTGCCGTTCACCGGCTTGGCCCTGCAGTTGCCGCGTGAGTTCGTAAATCATCCGTAAACCGGTCGCGCCTACCGGATGTCCGCAACTTAACAATCCGCCGCTGAGATTAACCGGCAGTTTGCCTTCAAAATTAGTAAGGCCTTCGCGAATTAAAGTAACGCCCTGGCCCGGTTCGCAGAATCCCAAATCTTCGTAAGTTAAAAGTTCTACGTTAGAAAAGCAATCGTGCAGTTCCACAAAATCTATTTCTTTAAACGGATTCTTAATACCGGCCTGCTGGTAAGCCATCCGGGCGGTGGTTCTGGTGGCCTGGAAGGACAAGAAATCATAACCCTCCTGATAAAAGGGTAAGTCCCAACCGGTGGAAACCGATAGCCCTTGTCCTTTGACCACAACATAATTTTTATTAAATGATTTGGCATCTTCGGTTCGGACCAGGATAGCCGCCGCGGCGCCGTCCGTAGTCGGACAGCAGTCCATCAGAGTTAGTGGATAAGCAATCATCGGCGAATTCATCGCAAATTCCAGTGAAATTTCTTTACGATAATGGGCTTTCGGATTTTTAACGGCGTGCCGATGGTTCTTGACCGTAACCAGAGCCAGGTCTTCGCGGGTTAACCCATATTGGTGCATATGACGAGTGGCGTAGCAGGCAAATGTTCCGGCGGCGGTGAACCCTTTTTGGTAAAACGGATGCCCTTGGTTGACCATCATATTAACGATACTGTCTTGCGGCGAACGGTCGCGCAGTTTTTCTACTCCCAGAACCAGGGCAATCTTATGTTCGCCGCTTAAAAGAGCCAGGCAGGCGTTCCGGAAGGCATCGCCGGCTGAGGCGCAGTAATTTGAAACACGGGTGATGGGGATATCAAACAGTCCCAGTGGTTCGGCCAGGTCCATTCCGCTGCGGCCCTTCCAGACCCCGGCTTCCGGGAAAGCGGTACTCAGCCAGGCCGCGTCAATCTGCTTGATTTCAATCCCGGCTTCTTTGACGGCTTCGTTCGCCGCTTCAACGACTAAGTCGCTGTAACTCTTATCAAAATGCTCGGCGAACGAGGTACAACCGACACCGATTAGGGCGATTTTGTTTTTCATAAAATTTAACCACGAATTCACACTGATATTTTAATCATATATTTTTCGTGCTAATTCATCCCGTCTGGGCGGGATTCGTGGTTTCTATTCCAGCGGTCGGCCTTTCCAGTAATAATTACAAAACCCGCCGGCTTCGTGCATCTTGCGATAAGTCAATCGCACCGGCAGTCCGATTTTCGCCTGCTCCGCTTCACCATCGGTCATCTGCAATAGTAGCCGCCCGCCGCCATCAAGGTCAACCACGGCCATCGTGGTCGGCGGCTCGGGCGAGGGATAATAATGTTCTTGACTAAAAGTGTAAATCTTTCCGGTCCGGGAAAGATTTACGTGCTCAAATTCTTGATTTTGACAAGATGAGCATACTTTTTGACTCAGGGTTAAAATCGCCTGGCATTTTTTGCATCTTCGGGCGATCAGTTTTTGCGTAATGTCCTTTTCGCGTTCCTGCATTGCCAACGAAGAAAATCCTTCAGTCAAAAATTCCGGCCGGTTCTTGATGAGGTTACGGAATTCAAGATATTTAGTATAACTCGCCATTTCTTTTTTCCGGGCCAGGGCCGAGGAAAGAGTTTTCCGATCCTGTCCCGTCATACGATGGGATTTAATATCGTCGGTTACCTCAAAAATAACGGCGTCGGCGCCATCGCCGTAAACGGCTAATAAAATCAGGTCGCCCGGTTTGGCTGTTTCCAAGGCGGCGCCGAGCATCATAAAAGGATGCGGCGTACCGGTAAAGCCAATCAAACGAACCAGGTCATCTTGAAGTTGGATCTTCGGGTCAAAACCTAATTGTTTGGCTAAACTAAGATGGCTTTTGGGGTCACGCGGAGTGATAATAAGTTTGGTTATATCTTTCTGGTCCAATTTGGCTTTTTTGAGAATGGCGGTAATCACCGTTTCCATTAAAGGTAAATAACCTTTTTCCTGGACAAATCTGATGTCGCCGGTCTGGAGATAGGCGTCGTTGTTCTTTTGCCAGACGTCGGTAAAATCGCTGGAGATAGAATGAGTAGCGATTATTTTAGCGATAATATTTTCCGTGCCCAGTAATAAAGTGGCGGCTCCGTCGCCCAGAAACGGTTCTAAATCAGAACCGGGCGGGGCCGTTCTGGTGTCTGAAGCAATAATGAGGGAAGGTTTCGTATTATTTAAGGCCGTCAGCAGGGCGGTTGAGCCGCTGCGCAGTGAATTAGCGACATCAACGGTTACGGTGGTTTCCGGCAGATTTAGGACCGCAGCAATGAGGGCGGCCGACTGTTTTTCACGGTAGGGGGTAGTGGTCGAGGCGAAGAAGAGGGTAATCGGTGTTTGGTGTTCCAATGTGGCCAAGGCCGATTCTACACTCATGGTCAGACTATCTTCATCAAAATTAGCCACGGCTTTTTCGCCATCACCAGCCGGACGGTGCCAAGCCCCGGCTATGGTTTTCTGGCTCAGCCGATAGCGCGGTAAATAAATTCCGTAAGAAACAATTCCTATAGCCATAAAATTTTTCTTGTCTTAAACCTTTCACCTCTAACCTAATTAAATTCCTACGCTGATTCCGCCGTCCACAAAAATCACCTGCCCGGTGATATAACTTGATTCATCGCTGGCCAGAAATAGATGGACGTTAGCAATTTCTTTAGGTTCGGCAAAACGCTGAAACGGTATTTTCTGGGTGATTAACTGCTTGATATTTTCCGGCATTGAGGCGGTCATCCTGGTTTTGGTTGCGCCCGGCGCGATACAGTTGACATTAATATTAAACTTGGCCAGTTCTAAGGCGAGCGTTCTGGTCAAACCGATAATTCCGGCCTTGCTGGCTGAATAATTCGCCTGTCCGAGATTACCAAGGACCCCGATGGACGAAGTATTAATAATCTTTCCGTAATTTTTCTCCATCATCGGCATCATCCCGGCCTGACAGACTAGAAACGTGCCTTTGAGATTAATGTTAATCACATCATCCCATTGCTGTTCATCCATTTTTTTAGCAAAGGCATCGCGGTTGATACCGGCGTTATTAACGATAATGTCCAATTGTCCAAAGGTGGTGATGGTTTCTTTAATCATTGATTGGACTTGAACCTTATTAGTAACATCGGTTTTAATAACCAGTGCTTTACCGCCTTTGGAGGTAATATCCTGAGCCACTTTATTCGCGTCTTCCAGATTCACGTCATTAATAACGACTTTCGCCCCTTCTTCGGCAAACCGCAGGGCGGTGGCTTCACCGATGCCGCTGCCGGCGCCGGTAATCAGAGCTATTTTGTCTTTTAGTCTCATGTTCTTTCTCCTATACACGAATGGACACAAATTCCACACGAATTAACACAAATTAATTTACACGCCGACGAATATCTATTTTATAGGACAATTCTTTATATAATAATTCTGTTTTCTTATGGTATAGGAAGTATCAGGCTGCCTGAAACTTTCCTAACCACTGAAAATCAAATTAAAGTTATCACGTAGTGATTTTCTTGTTCTGATTCGTGTCCACTATGTAATAATTCGTGCCTATTCGTGTATTATTCGTTTCATCATCACTACCCATTGGCTTTCGGTTACCTTTTCATCGCGCTGGTTAAGGACGCTAATATCAAAAGTTACTACCCCGCGTTCCGGTTTGGGGGGATCCTGTTTGGCCGCTACTTTTAAAAGGACTCTGATGGTATCGCCGAAAAAGACCGGGCCGGTGTATTTGATGGTCATACTCATCAGGGCAACGGAACTGCCGTCAAAAACACCTAACTGGTTCGCCAGGCCCGTGGCTACCGACATTACCAACATCCCGTGGGCGATCCGTGTTTTAAAAGGGGTGTTTTCTTTCCCGAATATTTCATCGGTGTGCAGGGGATTAAAATCGCCTGAGACGCCGGCAAAGGTAACCACATCGGTTTCGGTAATCGTCCGGCGGGCTGTTTCAAAAACATCGCCTACCTTAAACTCGTCAAAATATTTTCCTTTGAATTGATACATAGGATACTCCTTTATACACGAATCAACACGAATTTAGCACGAATTGACACGAATTATAAAATTTTATTCATAATCCTATTTCTTTAGCAATAATATTCTTTAATATTTCCGAGGTGCCACCGCCGAGCAGTAAAAACCGGGCGTCCCGGAAATAGCGCTGGGCCGGGTATTCCATGGAAAATCCGTAACTGGCAAAAATCCGGGTGCATTCATCGGCGACTTTGTTCGCGGTTTCCGAGGCAACTAATTTGGTCATCGCGGCTTCTTTGTTACAGGGTATATTCCGGTCAATCAGCCAGGCGGCATAATAGACCATCAGGTGGGCCGATTGAATCCCGGTGGCCATCTCAGCCAGTTTGTGCTGGATGGCTTGGAATTCAAAAATGGGTTTGCCGAACTGGACGCGCTCGCGGGCATATTTTAAGGCCGAATCATAAGCGGCCCGGGCTAATCCTAAACTTAAAGACCCGGTCATCACCCGGATCTGGTTCAAGATGCCCATCAGATTTTTAAAACCGGTCCCTGATTCACCCAATAAATTTTCTTGGGGAATGCGGCAATTTTCCAGTGCTAATTCGCTTGTTTCAGAAGCACGCACGCCCATTTTATTAATTTTTTTGCCGATAATCAGGCCGGGTGTATTCTTTTCCACCAGAAAAAAATCAACACCTTTGATTCCTTTGGATTTATCCAGAGTGGCCAGGACTGTAAAGAAATCGGCTACGGTGGCGCTGGTGGTCCAGGTTTTTTGTCCGTTCAGGATATAAAAATCGCCGTCTTTTTTAGCGGTGGTTTCAATGGCGGTCAGGTCTGAGCCGGCGTTTGGTTCGGTCAGGGCAAAGGCTCCGATTTTTTCACCTTTAATGGCCGGAATGAGGAGTCGTTTTTTATGGTCTTCAGTCCCGAAACGATAGATAAAATTTGTGCTCATCAAACACTGCATCGCTACGCTGGCCGCCAGGCTGAGTGAACCGCGGGCCAGTTCTTCCGTCATCAGGCAGAACGTCGTCATATCCGCCGCGGCCCCGCCTAATTCTTCCGGGTAGCGAAGTCCCAAATAGCCCAGTTCGCCCACCCGTTTGAATAATTTGATTGGAAATTCACCCTGCTCGTCAATAGCCTGAGCCACCGGGATGATTTCCTTATCCACAAATCGGGCGACGCTTTGCTTGAAGGATTGCTGTGCTTCGCTGAAATTAAAGTCCACCTGATTTTTCCTCCGGAAAAATTATCTTTATTAAATATTAGCCATTAAGGATTGTCAAGGATTTATCACGGCATTGTCAATTAAACATCAAAAGTGCACTCTTTTTAAAATTTATCTAACATATTTTATGCTTGATATTTTTGAATGTTTTGATATAATCAAACTATGGGTAATGATAGTATTAAAATAATCCAGAAAAATAGAAAGGCCTTTTTTAGTTACGAGATTCTGGAAAAATATGAGGCCGGACTGGCGCTTAAAGGGACTGAAGTAAAATCAATCCGACAGGGAACGATCAGTATCGCGGAAAGTTATGCCCGGTCGTGGAAAGGCGAAATGTATATTTATAATATGGACATCAGTTCGTATCAATTCACCTCAAACCTGCGGCTTGAACCAAAGCGTCCGCGTAAACTCTTAATGAGGAAAAAAGAAATAAATAAACTCATCAGTAAAACGCAGGAAAAAGGTTTGACATTAATACCGTTATCATTATACTTTAAAAACGGTTACGCTAAATTAGAACTGGGCTTGGGACGCGGCAAAAAATTATTTGATAAACGTGAGAGTCTGAAAAAAAAAGATGCGCAGCGTGAACTCGCTCGCGTAATGAAAAAATGGTAGGTATTTTTTTTAAACATAAAAATTTACTTGGGCAAATTTTTGTAAAGGGGGCGAAAAGGTTTCGACCTGGTAACTTGAGGAATAAGCGTGCATGTCGAGGTTGTCAGGCGGCCTCGTAAAAAACCTGGCAAATTAATGTAGGTGCCGAACCTGCATACAATCTGGCTGCTTAATTGCGACCACGCTGATTTATTTCTTGCCTGTGGGGATAAATTGGCGTAACTGTAGCAGGCTACTTTTCCGCTGGGTCGGGAGGGCGGATTAGGAAATTAAAAACTCCTGGCTTGTCTGGATTTAGCCTGCCTATCGGCGCAATCCAGATAAGATTAAAAGATAGGCTAAACATGTAGATACTTATTCTGAAATACCTTGGGACGGGGGTTCGATTCCCCCCGCCTCCACTTTATCTGTTTTTTGTAACTTTATCCTTGACAAGGAGTTGAGGATTTGATATGTTGCCATAATGACCTCGCGGGAATAAAACGGGAATAAACCGTTTGAATGTACCTGACACTACCGGGGTCAAAAAGGAGCGTTATTATGGCAGCAATAATCACCAGGAAGCATAAGAAAAAGACCACCTATTATGTCGCCTATTACGTTGACGGGAAATTAGTCAGGCGGCGGGTTGGTCGGTCTTATGCTCTTGCCCAAAAACTAAAAGGCGACATAGAAGCAAAACTTGAGCGAAAAGAATCTGGGCTTGTTCCCAAGGATTACGATATACGAAAGTTTTTTGATGAATATTTAAGAAGAACTCAAGACCAGCAATCCGCAGAGTACTACAAGAGAAATCAGACCGTTATCAACAACTTCCTCAATTTTCTTGAAAAGAAGCATCCATATATTGCAAAATTATCCAGGGTCACTCCAGGCGTAATTGAGGATTATAAAATTTTCAGACGTTCGCTTCTCTCGGAAGACGGCACCCACAAGATAAAAAAACGCACCATAAACCTTGAGGTCAGCAGTCTCAAAACATACCTGAATAAAGCAGTGACCTGGGATATGCTCAATATAAACCCTCTTCAAAAAGTGGAATATGTCAAGGTGGATGACGCCAAGAAAATAAGGTCCTTAACAGCAAAAGAAGTTAATCGGATACTCGAAAAATGCCCGACATGGTTTTATCCGGTAGTTTATACCGCACTTTATATGGGAATGCGTCAGGGCGAACTAATCCATCTTGAATGGAGCGATATTGATTTTGTCGGTAAGAGAATACGCATAAAACAAAAAGATGGTTGGGCGCCAAAATCATCCGGGAAGTCAATACGAGAAAGGTCTATACCTATTAGTCGTTTCTTAGTGGATTTCTTAAAGAAACATAAAAAGAAAACTAAATCCAAAGATGACAACTGGGTTTTTCACGGGCCTGACGGCAAACAGTTGAAACCGGAGTTAAGAAAGGTGCTTATCAGGGTCGCTAAAAAATGCGGCATAAACGATGTTACCCAGATACACGCTTTGAGACACACCTATGCTACTCACTTGGTAAAATCAGGTGTTGATCTCCCTACCGTGCAGTCGATGATGGGTCATGCCGATATTCGCACCACGATGCGTTATGCAGAAGTATTTGAAGAACATAGAACCAAAGCCGCAGAAAAACTTGAATATAACGATAAGAATTAAAGAAATTAATCGTTTTGAACGACTTGATAAAAGATTCTTTAAATGGATAGTAATTTTTACCTATTGATTCTGGCTGGGTCTCAAGAAACTTTTTTCATATCCCTGGAATTTTATCCGAGAAGCAGCTGCTCAATAATTTATTGTCGGCCGTGACGGTAAAGTTCGGCGCTGGATTGAACGATAATTTTTTTCTTAATAGATGGGAAAATAAATGAGAAAAAAATCAGTCCGGTCGAGACGCCGCAAAAAAAAAGATGATTTTCAACTATTTCCGGAAAAAAAATTAATTTTCAGTAAAAAAATTTTCGGCCTTTTTTGGCCCGAAAAACCATTCTGATAGCAGATGTTGTTTAATGGTTGGTTGATAGTTATTTAATGGTTGTTTGATGAT
>CAKKQI010000370.1 GCA_919901895.1 Candidatus Brocadiaceae bacterium
ATTAAAATCAAACTGGCCGACGTTTCCGAACTCAACACTCTGATGGACCACGGGGAATATGAAGATTTTGTTGAAGAAATGGAAGAAGACACAGCGGACGAAGATAGTTTTAATGAAAATGATTATTAACCCGGTCAAAGATTAACTAATAGCCACTTTTTTCTTTTTCCCCGGATAATCTGGCCTGCTTTAACGGAACGGGACGGCCAAAGAACCAAACAATACTCGCCTTTTATTTTCTTACCTTGCAATTGAAAAACAACCAGATTATCACGCCATCTTTTTATCCGGTAAACCCCTTTATCCCAGATAACCACCCGCCCGCGCCCCCGGCTGATCTTTCCTTCGTAAGAAAGATATTTCAAACGATGATCGGGCAACCGGCAGGCAATCTGGCATTTGCTTTTCCAAAAAGATTGTGGAAGACGCCAGGTTTTCAAAGCCGGCCGGCGGTTCCCGATAGTCCCGCCCATTTCAGGAGAAAGGGCTGGACAAGCCAGCATCAGGTCAAAATGGAATGATTTTCCTCTGGTATGTTTCTGGATAACAAACTGAAGCATCGGCCCCGGCCTTAACATATAAAATGAGTTCCTTTATATTTTGATGTTAGTTTCACAACCGGTATTTTTTAATTTTCCGGTACAAAGTTCTTTCGCTGATGCCGAGGATTTAGGCGGCTTCGGTCCGGTTGCCCTGTATGGCGGCGAGAGTATTTTTAATTAATTCCTTTTCCGCTTCTTCTAAAGGAATTCCGGCCGGCAATAATTTTGGGCCGCGGATCGGACCTCTGGCCTCTAAAATGTAGTCAGGAATATCCGATTTTTTTATCTCTTGCCCCTGAGCCGTAATCACCATGCTTTCCAAACTGTTTTTTAATTCCCGGACATTACCAGGGCAATAATAACGGCTCAAAACAGCCAGGGCTTCGGATGAAACCGTTTGGACGTTTTTATGATGAATCCGGTTAAATTCCTTAATAAAAACATCAATAAATAAAGGAATATCTTCGGCCCGTTCAGGTAGCGGCGGCAGGTTTATCGTGACCACTTTTATCCGAAAATAAAGGTCTTCGCGAAAGCGGCCGGCGGATAGCGGAAAACACCGGAAAGTTTCGCATTAAGTTTTATCAACCTTGAAATCTTTCAAAATCAATTCAATGCTTTCTTCGCCCTGCCAGCGGTTTAATTTTAACGTATAAACAATATTGACGTTACGGTGCTCGGAATCAACCAATTCATCAATCCGGCTGCCCATTTTAAAACCAACCGCCCGAAAAGTCCGGTTATTCTGCCGGACGAAAAAAGCCATTTCATTATTTTTACTTCCCATCAATTTAGGTACGCCGACAATTTCCGCTCCGCCGGATGAAAAAATCGGCTCACGGTTGGCTTCTCCGAAAGGGGCTAGATGGAAAATTTCGGTCAGCAACGAACGGTCTATTACCGCGAAAGGTATTTCCGCATCTATTTTCAGGATCGGGATCAAAGACTCCTTAGGCAATTGTTGCTGAGCCCGGTCATTAAGTATTTCCCGCAAACGGGGAATTTGCTCTCTGGCTATTTCCAGGCCGGCGGCATAGGCATGCCCGCCAAAGGAAGTAAGAATTTCCCGGCAATCATTCAGCGCATTATAAAGATGAAATGACGGGATCGAACGCCCGGACCCTCTGCATTTTTCCCCCATTAACGAAATTAAAATAGTCGGCCGGTAAAACTCTTCGGCAATTTTAGCCGCCACCACACCCAGCACCCCCGGATGCCAGTTTTCACCGGCCAGCACAATAACCGGTTCTTGATCAAGGTCATATTCAGCCTGGATATCTGAAATTACCTCACCAATGATATCCTTTTGTATTTTTTGACGCTTCCGGTTTGCCACTTCCAACTGCTCAACAATTTCTTTAATTCTTTCTTCCGAACGGGACAAAAAAAGTTCTACGCCGGCTTCAGCCGAACCAAGCCGTCCACCGGCATTAAGCCGCGGGGCAATCCTGAACGAGATATCAGATGTACTCAACGGAGCGGCTCCCAGATTACACTGAGCCATCAGGGCTTTCAAACCAGGAATCCCGGTTTGCCGTAATGCTTCCAGCCCATAAGAAACCAGAATCCGGTTTTCGCCGATCAGCGGCACAACATCGGCAATGGTTCCCAAGGTAACCAGCGATATGGCATCCATCAAAAAATCATGGAATTCGCGCGATGATTTTTTCGCATCAGAAAAATTTTGCGTAAGAGCCCAGGCCAGTTTAAAAGCCACCGCCACACCGGAGAGAGGAATCACCGGTTCGCTTCGCGGACCTGACGGTTCGCCCGCATTAGCCATCATCGGATTAATCAGCGCAACAACTTCCGGTAGTAACGCGCCGCAACGATGATGGTCGGTAATGATTATATCCACCCCTTTAGTTTGAGCGTAAGCCGCTTCATTGATACTGGAACTGCCGCAATCAACGGTAATAACTAGATTTACTTTGTCGTTAACGAACCGGTCAATCGCCTTACGGTTAAGACTGTACCCGTCTTCAAGCCGGTGCGGGATATAAAAAGCAACCGGGTGACCCATCAATTCAAACAAACGCACTAATAATACCGTCCCGGAAATTCCATCAACATCATAGTCACCGTAAATAACTATTTTTTCGTTTTTTTGAAAGGCCTGTTCAATCCGCCGGCAGGCTTTGGCCATCCCGGCCATTTTTAACGGGTCTGATAAACCGGCTAACTGCGGCTGGATAAATTGTCTGGCTTCCGAAACTGTTTTGATACCGCGATTAATCAGCAATTGAGCGGTGACCGGAGAAATATTCAATCCGACTGATAAAATTTTCTGTAATTTGTAATCAGCTGGAAAATACTGCCATTTCAGGTTCGTCCCGCCTAGGCGGGACGGCCCCTTCAGGTTTATCATATAGATAGTCTGAGTAAATTCAAAGCGGCATTAGCCGTTCTTTCTTTGATTACTTCGCGCGGTCCTTGAAAATTATAACTTTTAACGGTAATTTTACCATTAAAATATAAAGCAATATAGACCAGGCCGACCGGTTTTAGAACTGTCCCACCGGACGGACCGGCCAAACCGGTAACCCCTAAACCGATATCTGTTTTAGCTAACCTGGCTGCATTACGTGCCATCAAACCGGCGATTTCCCGGCTAACGGCTCCGTATTTTTTAATAAAATGAGACGGAATCCGCAGTCTTTTTATTTTGGAGTCGTTTGAGTAACAGATAATACTTTCTTTCAAAGAACGGGAAATATCTGGTACGTTTGTTAATTTATGAGTAATCAAACCGCCCGTGCAGGATTCAGCCAGAGCCACTGATAGATTTTTCTTTAGTAACAGAATGCCGGCGGCATCTTCTAAACGGTGCTCATCTTTACCAAATATTAAAACACCTAATTTTTTGACGAGCAGATTTTCAGCTTTTTCCAAAAGATTCGCGGCCCGGCTTCCTGACGTATTCCGGACTGACAACCGGACCGTAATTACCCCGCCGGAGTCTACGGTAAAACCGGTATTTAATTCCTTATTAAACGGTTGTAAGATAGCGGCCACCTGTTCAGCCAGGTTTGATTCCGGAATTCCAAAAACTCTAATTTTTTTTATCGTGTTTCTTTGCGGCCGGAATCCGACGGTTAAACGCGGGAGGACCTGTTCAACAAACATTATTTTTAACTCACACGGAACGCCGGGTAAAGCGATAATATTTTTATCTTTTCTTGCCTGTCCCGTCCGCCTTAGGCGGAGCGGAGATGGTATTTTTAACCAGAAACCGGGGGCGGTGCCTGAACGATTAGGCAACGCTTCAGCCTGACCGGGCAGGTAAACTTGACTGAGATTAGACTGGTCAATCGGCCGGTTTAATCTTTGAAAAAAAAATGCCAGGGAAGAAGCCGAGTGGGCATTAAAAACTAATTCCTGTCGGGTCGCCCGGCTGACCGCCTCGCGCGTCAGATCATCTGAAGTGGAACCAAGCCCGCCGGTGATAATAACCGTGTCATTTTCCGCTAAGGCCATTTTTAAAATACGAACCGTTTCCGGAAGTTGGTCGGGAACGGTAATCTGAAGTGAAGGCATTAAACCATACTTTAAAAGATGACGGCTGATAAACGTCAGGTTAGTATTACAAATATCGTCAAAAAACAACTCCGAACCGGTATTAATAATAACAATTTTCATTTTGGATTAGCCAAAGGACTGGTTCCGCCCTCGTCCCGCCAATGGCGGGATAAAATGGGGTCGGACTGTCCGGCGGAAGCGGATACCAACGAAAGCAAGCTAAAAGGAGAAGTTCGTTTAAAAATATGGATATTCCCTTTAAATAATTTCAGGCCGACTGACCCGGTAATTTTTTCCTGAGTATGTTCAAAAAATTTATCCAAAGATTCGCGGATCGGGCTAAACCATTCGCCGTTATAAACTAATTCGGCGTATTTTCCCGAAAGGGTATTTTTAAAATGGGATAAATCTTTCGGCATAACGATTTCTTCCAGCGCCGTATGGGCCGCGTACAGAATCGTCGCTGCCGGCGCCTCATAAATTTCATATGATTTCTGGTTAGAAATTTTGTTCTCCACCAGTTCAACCCGTCCGATCGCGTGACGCCCGCCGATTTTATTAAGAGTTTCGATCAATTCCAGTTCGCTCATCCTTGCTCCATCCAGAGATACCGGGACGCCCTGTTTAAAACTAATCTCAATTTCGGCCGGTTTATCCGGCGTTTCCAGCAAGGGCGTCGTCATCAGATAAGTTCCCTTGAGAGATCCAGGCCAACCGGTATCCGATAATTCGCGACCCAGTTGAATGTTTACCCCCCATAGATTATATTCAACATTATAAAGTGTTTGTTGAATATTGCTGATAGGAATATGATGTTGCCGGGCATACTTAATATCATCCCGAACATTCTGAAGGTTTAATTCGGCCAGCGGCGTCAGAATAGACAGTTCCGGTGTCAGGGAATGAATACAATTATTCAAACGAATATGGTCATTACCAACACCCCGGGAACCATGAGCCACGTAATCGCACCCTTCCTCCTGGGCAACGCTAATCAATTCTGAAGCAATTAACGGACGATTCAACGCCGCGCAGAGAAGATAACCTGATTCATAACGGGCATTGGCCTTCAGCGCAGGCCAGATATAATTTTTTATAAAAGAATCCCTTAAATCACTGATCCGGACAGATTCCGCTCCTAATTTCAAGGCGACTTCCCCTAAGGGAGGCAGGTATTCATATTGCCCGATATTAACCAGTAAAGTAATTACCTTCACTCCTTTTACGGACCGAAGCCAGTGAAGACAAATGGCGGTATCCAACCCGCCCGAATAAGATAATAATACTTTATCAGACACAAAGACACTCCTTAATTGCAGACTTTTAATTAACGCTGTTTACGGAATATCAAAAACGAAAGTGTTACCCCGACGGCATATAATGACAACAGAAGTCCGGCCACCATAGTTTGATTCAAAGGATTACCGTCCGGGGTAATCATTGCTCCGAGAACAAAACTACCGATAATAATAATTTTATAATGGGTCAGATATGATTTCGGCGAAACTAATCCTAGTTGGGTTAGAAAAAGCATCACCAGAGGAATTTCGAACACCAGCCCCAGCATCAACGTTAACATTATAAATAACGAAAAATAGTCATTCAAACGGATGGCCGGTTCGAATAAATTGGGATCGATGAACTTATATAATATCTTTAAACACATCGGGATAAAAATAAAATAACCGAAAAGTACTCCCGCGGAAAAAAGAAATAAAGAAAACAGGGCATAAAGTAAAACGTATTTTCTCTCGCGCGGGTAAAGTCCGGCTTTAATAAATTCCCAGACCTGGTATAAAATATACGGAGCCGCAATGATTAATCCGGCAACGAGAGACGCTTTAAAAGGGACGATAAATCCTTCGGGGTAGGCAAGAATTTTTAATTTACTGCTCATTGTATCAAAGTGAGGTTTGCAAATAATACGCATAAATTGCTCGTGGAAAACAAAAGCGGTAATAACGCATCCAGCTATGATGATAAGGGAACGAATAACTCTCCGGCGGAGTTCTTCAAGATGTTCACCGAGCGAAAGACGTTTTTCTTCCATGCGTATCCCTGTCTGCCGACTCTATCACCGCCCCGGGACAGATAAGAATGGTATTAATTTTTCCACTCAAGCCCGATTAAGCCGTACAGTTCTTTTTCCCTCATTACCAGGGCCCCCAGCTGAACTGCTTTTTTATAATTTTCATCGTTCTCATACCCCTCGCCCACGACCACATAAGTAATTTCATCGGTAATTTCATCCAGGACTTTCCCCCCCACCTGTTTGATTTTATCCCGTAATTCGGAAGGAGTGTATTTACCGATCAGCTGGCCGGCGAATGAAAATATTTTTATTTTCTTACGGGAATAAATCGGGCTATCAATATAATCACCGATGGTAATGAGTTCGGTTGGCACAATAGTTTGCGGAATAAAAGCGAGCTGGCTATAACTATCATAAATTTTAACAAGCTTCGCCTGTCCTTTATATTTTCTCACCCCACCCTGCTGAATACTGAACAGGTCAAACTCTAAACCTTTCTGAACCGTATCCTTTTGACCAATGTCGACATACGCATAACCGTTTTGTATATCCGCCATGATAATTTCTCCGTCGATCTGAATCCCCTGCTCGGCAATATCAAGACGACGACGAAGCTTTGCTAAGCGCTCTTCGTATTTTATTGTTTCCTGCTTCAGTGCCAGGATTTTGGTCTCGTTCTCTTTCGCAGTCTGAATAATTTTTTCCGTTTTTTGCCTGATCGGGTTTACCAGATTTTCTTTGCTTGCCTCCCCCTGTTTAACTATTTGGGCAATTCTTTTTTCCAGGCCATCTATATTTTCCCGGAGACTTTTGATCTCTTTATTTTTTTCCTGTTCTATCTTTTTTATTGCTCCATCCTGAGTTTTTGTCCCGACTACTTCATCTTCACCCTGACGGTGAGTTTTAATCTGTTGTTTTATGTCTTCGATCTGTGATTCGAAACCGACGGTTAATTTTTCTATTTCATCAATTAAAACTACGGTATTTAATACTTCCTGAGTATTATCGGCCCCGTCATCCCAGGGACGGTATTTGTCTACCTGGAAATCTTCCTTTAATTTTTCAACCCATTTATTTAAAGTATCTTTTAAACTTTCTTCATCAGTCCAGCCGCCCTCCGGAGGCAGATTTTTGTCTTCAGCCCGCCAGCCGATCAGCCGGGAAATCGCCAGAATCAGCGTTTTGCTCTTAACCAAATCGGCCTGTTTTTCCCGATTTCCTTTAATGGCAACTTGTAATTTCCCTTCAATTGTTTTATTTTCCCCAAGATAAGAATAAATCATAAAACTAAAAACCAGGATAATAAAACTGCAAATAACTATTGCAATCAGCGCATCAATCCGGCGTATTTTTCTTTTTATTTTTTTGGCTGCCATAATGCCTTCTCCTGTGTTACGTTAGGCTGTCAACCGGAAAAATACTAATCACCTATGTAATAAAGCACCGCTTCGCGAGATTCAGGTCCTTCAATCCGCGGCACACCCAATTTTTTTATTTTTATTTCTGTCAACGGGTCAACCATTTGCCCCATCAGGACAAAATCTGTTTTAAGGGAGCAATCATTTTCCGGAACCACGCCGAGTTTTTCCAGGCGTCTTTTTATTTCTTCGCGGTCATACTGAAAATCTCCGCGCTGGAAAGTTCCAACCAAAGCAACAAATTTTGTACCCCGGGCGGCATAAAAAATATTATTAATACTGTCTCCTTCGGTAATCGGATCTAACGGGTTCAAAAGTTGAGTAATGGAAACCTGGCTGTAAGTATCAAAAATTTTTTTCACTTCAACCTGGCCTTTCCAGCGCATCGTTGCGTTTTCCGCATCACGAAACACGCGAAATTTCATACCCAGCTGAATGTTGTCTTTTTCGCCTAGATTAATGAAAGCAAACGTATTTTTTACGTCGGGATTAATAATCCGTCCCTGCGACTCAACGGCATGGTAACTGACCGACTCCTGAATAGCCGTTTGTTCTATTTCCTGAATCAATTGAAATTTTCTATTCTTAAGTTTATTCTCTTCCGTTTTAAACTTTTCATAGAGAACCGGTAATTGTTCATCCAGAATTTTATCACGCTCACTCAATTCTTTTTCCAATGCGGCATATTTATTGATTTCCTGTTCCAGAATATTATTAAGCAGCGGAACCAGTCCATTTAATTCTTGAATTTCCTGTTCTTTCTGCTGCTGGACGTCCAGCAAAATTTTCTTAAACTCCGATTCACGTCCGGCCGTCGTTTCATTTTCGTAACTATAACGCTTAAGGAAAAGATCAGACAATGCTAACTTTTCGGAGGCATCCCGCAAAATTAATTCTAACCTAAAATCATACCCCA
>CAKKQI010000371.1 GCA_919901895.1 Candidatus Brocadiaceae bacterium
ATTAACGTGGTTCAATTAAGCGCTGCGGTCGGGGCCATCGTGGTGGCGGTTGATATTAACGAGCAGAAATTACAATGGGCTAAGAAATTCGGCGCGGCCTATACCTTAAACATTTCCGGTTTGTCCGATGCGGCAAAAGAAATAAGAAAAATGACCAATGGTGGAGCGGATATCGCGATTGAAGCAATCGGAAATCCTAACACCATCACCACCGCTTTTAATTCGCTCAAAAAGGGCGGCCGGCTTTGCGTGATTGGCTATACCGATAAAGATATGATTATCTCAGCTGCTAAAACAATGTTTTTTGAGATGGAGATTGTCGGCTCGCTCGGTTGCCGTCCGGTGGATTATCCCAAATTAATTGAAATGGTCCGCATCGGCAAAGTACAGGTTAAACCGCTGGTAACCCACAAGTTTAAATTGCATCAGATTAATGAAGCGTTTGAGACTTTGCGGAACGGTGAAGCCTTGCGCGCAATTGTTGTAATTAATGGTTAGGTTTATGAAAGTAATTATTATCGGTAACGGAGCAGCCGGAATTAGTGCGGCTCGGACTATCCGTTCTATTAATAGGGATGTCAACATCGCGATTATTTCCAAAGACCGGGAATCGGCCTATTCTCTCTGCGCTTTGCCTTACGTGATTTCCCGGGAATTACCGCGGAAATATACGGCCCGCTTTGATAAGGATTTTTATAAAAAACTGAAAATTCAATCTATTTTAGGCAGCGCGGTTTGCAAGATTATTCCCGAGAAAAAATCAGTTATTCTGCAAAACGGCAAATTATTTTATTATGATAAGTTATTAATTGCGACCGGCGCCAGTCCGGTGGCGCCCCGGATAGAAGGCCTTGATAAAAAGGGGGTTTTCTTTCTGGATACCTTACAGAACACCCAAAAAATAATGGATTATATCAAAAAGAGCCGGGTTAAAAAAGCGATTGTTATCGGGGCCGGGTTTACCGGTATTGAATCAGCCCTGGCGCTGAAAAAACAGGGGATTGAAGTGGTTATTGTTGAAATGCTGGACCGGATTTTAGCCAGAATCCTGGATAAGGAAATGGCGGATGAAGCTATGAAGTTATTGGTATTAAATGATTCCGGCGCTGACGTCTCAGGCGTAGAAGTAAAATTAGGCGTCCGCGTCCAAAAAATTACCGGAGAAAAAAATGTATCCGGCGTGAGATTGGATGATAATAAATTAATGACGTGCGATCTGGTTTTAGTTTCTATCGGGGTTAAACCAAACCTTGCGTTGCTTGACGGGAGTGGGATCAAGGTTAATCAGGGGGTGGAGGTGGATGAATATCTTCAGACCAACCGATCCGGTATCTATGCTGCGGGTGACGCGGTGGAAACGAGAGATTACTTAACCGGCGAGCGGAGTATTAATGCCATCTGGCCGAATGCCATTGAACAGGGGCGCGTGGCCGGGTTAAATATGATTGAACAGTCAATTATTTATGAAGGGGCTGATTCAATTAATGTTCTTAATATGGCCGGCCGATTAATTATTTCCATGGGGCGGTTGATTTCAAACAATCAACCTGATCTGGAAATTATTTCATTTCGTAATCAAAAATCGTTTCGTAAAGTGATGCTTCATAACAACACCATCGTCGGGTTTGAGTCAATCGGGCCGCTCCGTCATCATGGTTTTATCTGGTCCTGCATTAAGAAGAAGGCGGATATTTCTAAAATAAGGGATAAGATTTTACGTGATAATTTCAAACCCTTAACGGAATAATAATTAAAATTACTCGTTTTGCCGGGATGGTATTATGTCAACAGAGAATGAACCCAAATCTTCATATTTTTTGCTCATTCTTTATATCATATTTTTCATTTCAGGGGCCTGCGCTTTAATATATGAAGTGGTCTGGACCAGAAGATTAACTCTTATTTTCGGTTCCAGTGTCCTGGCCATCAGCACGGTTCTGGCCTGTTTTATGGCCGGACTGGCCATCGGGTCATTTTATTTCGGACGTTGGATTGACCGTCAAAAACAGCGGAATCCTATTTTAATCTACGGTATTTTGGAATTCCTAATCGGTCTTTACGCCTTAATCACTCCGGTGTTATTTAAATTAATAGAGGCAAGTTATGTCTATTGGTATGAATCGTTATTTACTTCGTGGTCTGCCCTGGCTCTGGTTAGGTTCTTCCTGTCGGCAATTATTCTTATTCCGCCCTGCATTTTAATGGGCGCAACTTTACCGGTTCTGGCTAAGTTTTTAGTTTCAAAGGAATCATTCATAGGTTCAAAAGTTAGTTTACTTTATGCTCTTAATACTTTTGGCGCCGCGGTGGGGACATTTCTGGCCGGGTTTATTATCATTCAATCAATCGGCGTGAAAAACACCATTTATTCGGCCGCGGTCATTAATATATTAATTGGTCTGACGGCATTTTTTTTGTCACGGAGTAAAGATATCTTGCCCACAACTATTTCGGTAAAATTACCGGCCGGAGCGCCAATAAATAATACCAATTTCGGTGATACCGGAAATTGTTATCAAGCAGGGAAAATAAGTTTCAACTATAATTTAATAGTGTTAATAACGGTCGCTTCAGGTGGTTTGGCGTCAATGGCTTACGAGATAACCTGGAGCCGGGTGCTGGTGCTTTTTTTGGGCAGTTCAATTTACGCCTTTTCCACTATGCTGGTCAGTTTTATTCTGGGGATTGCGTTGGGCAGTTTAATTTTTTTTCGTTATTTTAAAAAACAGGCTAAATTGATTTATTTGGGAAGAATCCAGGCCGGGATCGGTTTCGCCGCTTTAATAGTAATTCCTGTATTTAATTATATGCCTTTTTGGTTTTTAAAATTATTCAATATTTCCTCAAATTATTTCTGGGTAATGGGAATAGAATTTTATTTTTGTTTTCTGGTAATGCTGATTCCCACGGTTTTAATGGGTCTTAGTTTTCCGCTGGCTGTTCAACTTTATTATCAGGGCGGGCGCGAGAGTGTAAAAAAAATATTGCCGGGGCAAATGGATTCAGTGCCGCCATTGGTGGGAGCAGAACAGTTTCCGGTAGAATCAGGGACGGTGGGCGTTACGGTTGGCCGGGTTTATTTTTGGAATACGGTCGGTTGTGTTTTAGGGTCTTTACTGACTGGTTTTATCGCGATCCCTTATCTCGGCGTTGAATCTAGTATGTATGGGGCGGTATTAATTAATTTAATAATTGCCCTGGTCATTTTCTGGATGACGACAAGAGCGTCCCAAAGAAAGTGGTTATTATTTTTGTTTTCAGGATTTGTAGTCATATCTTTTTTGATCAGTCCTTCCTGGAATCGTCTGGTGTTAACCGGCGGCGCCTCCCGACATGATGTCGGTGCGGCCAATGCCGCCGATAACTTTGAAACCAATATCAAAACTAGAGAAATTGTTTATTACGGCGAAGGTTTAAACAGCACGATTACCGTTCGCCGGAACGGACCTGAGAAAATTTTAGAAGCCAACGGTAAACACGAGGCTTCAAATTTTCCGCAAGATATGACCACTCAGTTACTCGTCGGATATCTTCCATTATTTATTCATAAAGAGCCGAAGCGGATTTTGGTTATCGGGCTCGGCAGCGGGATAACGCTCGGGGCGGCTGCTTCTACCGGTGTTGAGGTTGATTGTTGCGAAATTGAAGCAAAAGTGGTTGAAGCCGCGCGTTTTTTTGCAGAAGAGAACCATAATGTTTTAGCTAATCCTAACGTAAACATTATTATCAATGATGCCAGAACCCATCTCCTCGGCACTCGTAAAAAATATGATATTATCATTTCTGAGCCGCCGCACCTCTGGACCGCCGGCGTATCCAATCTTTTTACGCAGGACTTTTACCGGATTTGCCGGAACGCCTTGGCGGAAAACGGTGTGATGTGTCAGTGGTTTCATAACTACGGGATTTCGTCCAAAGATGTGAATATGATTCTGGCGACTTTTAGTTCAATTTTTCCTCATCCGACGCTCTGGCATAGTTTTCCGGGCGATAATTTTTTGATTGCTACCCCGGAACGCTTTACCTGGTCGGCTGCACCTAAGATTCAAGAATTAATGGCAACTTATCCCCTTATCCATCAAGATGTCCAAAAATTATTAACATTTAGAGCCGGATTCAAATATTTTTCTTTCGCAGGGACCGGAGGTTTTTTTAAGAATTTTTTTACGCTTGATGAAGACGAAATAAAAGAAATCGCTTTTGAAGAACAGATTAATACCGATGATTTCCCGCGATTAGAATTTTCTGTTCCTAAAAATATTTATGCAAGGCAAAAAGTTATGCAAAAAAACGAAAGTAAGGTTTTGGGCGCGATTATGAAAATATCAGTTGGGATAAGAGATAAAAAAGAAAAAACAGATATTCTTCAAGAACTACAAGCAATAAATAAACCCGGCGGTTA
>CAKKQI010000372.1 GCA_919901895.1 Candidatus Brocadiaceae bacterium
GGATGCCCCGGGCCGAAGTATAAGCCGCCGCCTCTTTAAGATACTCAAGGTAAACCACCGGTTCGGTATAAGTGTAACAGATGGTCCGGCATTTTTTCTCATCAGCGCCATTCTGAACCTCTTCTTTAGGCAAGTCTAAAATATTATTACATTTATCAGACCGTTCCTGTGACGCTTCCCAATTCTGGCAATAAAGACAACGCAGATTGCACCCCCCGATACCCAGGGCTAAAGACTTTGTCCCGGGCAGAAAATGATAAAACGGACCTTTTTCAATCTCGTCAATATTTAAGATGCAGGGGTTATTATAAGCCAGCACCCGTAAGGTGCCCTGATGATTGATTCTGGTCCGGCAATAAGTTACTTCGCCCGGTTTCATAATATGATGATTGGGACAGAGGAAACATTGGACTTGCCCGTCATTCAGTTTGCGGTAATACTGGGCTTCGGGGTAATTAGCATAAGAAACAGCCGAATTTTTACCGGCGGCTAAAGATTCAGACTCGAAATCAAGCAAGGCCTGCAGAGCCGGCGGAAGAACCGCTCCACCTGCGGCAGACAACCCTAATTTAGCAATATCCTTAAAAAAATCACGTCGGTTTAATTTTTTACACATATTTCAATTCACTCGTGTCCAAATTAAAGGTTATTTACCGATGGTAAACACATTTTGAGATACCAAATTTGTCATACCCGTGAAAACGGGTATCCAGATTTTTTATCGTCGTGGATTCCCGCCTAAAGATTGCGGGAATGACACTCTAACGATTAATTTGGACAGCAATGATTTCAATTATTTTTTAATTCATCAAGATTAATCAGCGGAGCCTGTTTAAAATCAGCCAGTTTAGTCAGCCGTTCCTGAAGAATCGGACAGGCCAGTTCATTCAGGAAAAACCGTCCGATTTTATTCAGACCTTTCTTGTCTTTATACCGGTATTCGCTGATCTCCTTGAGTTGGTTTTCCAATTCCTTAGCTTTATCTTTTATAGCAAACTCTTTGGCGATGTCCTCTTTATTAATTTCAAACTCTTCGTCGGCCATTAACCGCACTTCATCCACCAGGTCAAAAAGCCGTTCTTCTTCCAGTGATTTTTCCTCGGCCGTTAAAGGACCTTTATTTTTCTCAAACTTTTCAAATGCCTTAGCCAGTAATTTTTCACGCTTTTCCTGATAGACCTCTTCAGGCACTTCCCGGATTCGGCGTAATAATTTGACGACATTGGCGTTATCTTTTGCCTGGCCAACCCGAACCGGGTTTTTCTGGTCTTTCGGCGGAGTCAAACAAGGCGTAAAATCTTCAATAACTTTTTTCTGGGCATCGGTTAAAATTGTTTCTACTTTCCCCTGGTAAACCAGTAATTCTTTTTGTAATTTCTCCTTCAGTTCTTTTGCCTGATGGTTAATCTCGTTGGCCCTTTTCTCTATTTCAGGCGGTAAATTAGGTCCATCAGACAGGACGGTTTTTAATTCATTAAACTGAGACTGCATTTCCTGGGTAAACGCTTGATAACTGGTTTTGTATTTTTCTTTTAAAGTCTGTGCTTCCTGGTTAATGGCGATCAATTCTTTTAATTGTGTTTCCGAAAGATTTAATCCGTTAATCAGATTTAAGAAAGAAATATCGTTACGAAGTTTTTCCACCGTTACCAGCGCCTCTTCGCCCTGCTTGGAGCGAGACTCCCCGCCTCGACTCGCCGTCTTCGGCGAGGCGGGCGCTGTCGCTTCGCCGGTCGCTTCAGCGGCCCGGATCCGGTTAACAGAACATAAGGTTATCAATGCCATAATCGCAAGACCCATTACCCAATATTTTTTTGTGACCATATCTTCCTCCCTGCTAAAAAGTAATTAGAATTTTCTTTTTGCAGACTGTTTCTTCTCCAGATCAACATTAATTTCATCAAGATTTTTTGGTTCTAATTGAGGTTGGTTGACCATTAGTTCCAATCTTTTTTCCAGTAACGAAATCACCACCTCAGGTTTTAAAAGGTAGCGGCCCACCCGGCCTAACGTTTTCCCTCTTGATTGCTCAATTTTATGAAGTTCAGCCCGTAATTCTTTTTCTTTAATCGGCGGTTTAATCTGGGCGGCCAATTCGGATGAGTTCAGTTCAAAATCCACGTCGGACATTTCCCGCGCCTTGACCGCGAGTTCATAAAGCCGTTCGCCCTCGGCCTGATATTCTTCCTCACTCAGTTTACCAACGTGTTTCTTAACCTGATCTAGATGTTTTTTAATAATAAAATCAATTTTTTCCTCGAACACTTCATTCGACATTTCTCTCAGGCGAGCCAGAAATTTCAAGCCCATTTCGTCATCATTGGCCTGACCGGCCCGAACCGGATTCTTTAAATTCTTAGGCGGGATTAAACACGGCTCAAAGGTGTTAACAATCTCCATCTGGGCTTCGGTCAGAACCTGGGCTATTTCTTTTTCTAATCCGGAACCTTCGTCGATCAACCCCTGCCGCCCGGTTTTAAGTTTTTGTTCCATCATAAACGCCAGTCGCTCCACTTCAGGCGGAATCCCCTGGTTTTTTTCCAGGGTGTTCTTTAACTCTCCATAAGCCGCCACCACCTCTGAAACTAAGGGTGATTGCTCTTGCTGAAAAATAGATGCCTTCTCCCTGGCCTTTTCATTAATCCTGATAATACTTTTAACCTGTGCCTCGGTCAGGTTCAACCCGTTAATGAGATTTAAAAAGGTAATTTGTTCAAAAAGGCCGCGTATCTGCCGTTCGCCATCAGACTGCCCCTGCCCCGTTTTGCTGTCAAAAGAAACACTTTTTTTATTCAACTCACATTTTATTTTTGCGTCCTGTTCACATTTAGTTCGGCTTAGCTCACTACAAGTACC
>CAKKQI010000373.1 GCA_919901895.1 Candidatus Brocadiaceae bacterium
AGACCGCTTTAATTCAGATAAAATTTTACGGGAATTACAAAGAAATAGTAAGGAAGTAACGCTACTCCAGGAAGAAGCCGATACGCTTATACTTAAGGCCGAAGGGATTGAGATAAGTTTCTTTGCTTATCCCTATAAATTAATTAAACCGGTCAGGAAAACAGAATTTTTATATCTGGCCAAATAAAAAAGTTGTTTCGTTAGTAAATCTTTGGAACCAATCTTTGCAATGAAAAAAAGAAACAGATTACCTCTATTTTTGCAATCGGTTCTCTGGTCGTATTGTTTGGATGGGATTGATTTTTAAAAAGACCGGGAATTAATTATAACTCAGGTATTAATCTATGGCGATTGGGATGCTTTAAAATGGCTTTATTCGGTTTATTCGGAGAAAGAGATTAGAAAAGTGATGCGTCATCCCCGGCGCGGCGTCTGGTTTGAAAAAGTCCTGAATTTTTGGGAAAAGATGCTGGATCTTCGCGTCCCCGCCAAAATCCGTCAAAGGGCTATTTTTAACCTGCATCCTTTCAATAACCGTTCATTAACGAACGCATCGGTGACCCCTATGCGTTTTCAGAGGACGGCATAACCAATCGCTCCAGCGGACGGCTTGCAGCCGCCGTTGACTTCAGGCGTTATGTGCAATGAAATGTGATGCAAAAAAGGAGGAATCATGGTTGAGGCCATCCGTACACAGGAATGCTGTTACCTGTCCACACCAAAACACCTCCGCAGCTTCATAGGTCGGTTCATCTACATCTACACCGCTAAGGGTAACCTACGCCTTACTTCTGAATCGCTCATATTCACAAGCACAAAAACGTCGTTTGAGATTCCCGTTAATTCAATAACAGATATCAGATCCGGGCACTATTCTCGGATTGCAAAGCCTATCCGTTTGGATTACATAGCCGTTAAGTACAGTCACGAGGGAAGAGATGAAACGATACTGCTTACCCCCACCCAATCCTGGGCGACTCCAGTGTGGAAAACTAACAAACTGGTGGTAAGTTGGATATCATTATTGGATGAGACCGTTCACAAGCAGTAACCGTATTATTTTACTTGCGCCTAACAATGCGCTTCACCTTACTGGCCATTCGCTGGCGTTTATTCCCAGCAGGCGAGTTTTGACGTTAGGCGCGATGAAAGGAGTGATGACATGATCCTGCTCTTCGTTCTTGGTTTCGTTGTTGTTTTTTTCTCTTTTGTGGCGGTTATTTTAAAACGCGAGAGGAAAAGGATTGAAGATGCCTTTAAAGAATATGACGAACTCGTAAAGAAATATGGCTCCTTCAAAGCTCGCGAACACTGTCTTCACAAAGTAATTAAATTTGAACAGACAGGCATTCCAGGTGTTGTTACAACGACAACAAAGTGGTGTAAAGTCTGCCATGAGTATCTTGGGCCGGCTAAGCTCAAGACATCAATTTTCGGAAATAGATGGGAGTGAACAAAGGAGGGTTAGTGGGAGTCTGCTTTTGACAAAGGACAAAGAGAATGGCATGAAGTATTGCCCAACAAAATAATCCAGCGGAGGTCTTATAGCCGCCGCTGAATTCGGTCGTTATAAGAGAAAAAATGAAAAAAAGATGCGAATGGCTTACCGATGATGAAATCTACATAGAATATCATGATAAGGAATGGGGTGTTCCCGTTTATACCGACCACGCCCTATTTGAGATGCTTTTACTCGAAGGTGCTCAAGCGGGACTTAGCTGGATTACAATATTAAAACGCCGCCAGACCTATCGAAAAGCTTATGGTGATTTTGATCCTGAAAAAATGGCAAAATGGAATGATGAAAAAATACAAAAATTACTAAAGGATCCGGGTATCATCCGCAATAAATTAAAAGTCGGTGCAGCAAAACAAAATGCACAGGCTTATTTACAGACCATTAAAGATCATGGGTCATTTAAGAAATTTTTATGGTCATTTGTAGGTGATAAACCAATAATAAATTGCTGGACAACAATCTCAGAAATACCTGCAACAACTAAAGAATCTGATGCTCTGAGCAAAGCGCTTAAAAAGAAAGACTTTAAGTTTGTCGGATCAACCATTTGCTATGCATTTATGCAGGCAGTCGGAATGGTCAATGACCATATCATTACATGCTATAGATACAAAGAAATTAAAAACTTATAACGAGTCATTCCAGGTGATGGCGAAAAACAGCCGCAACACTGTCAAGATAAATTTTAAGGGATATTTCAAATGAAATGTTAAAAAAGGGACGGGGGCTATTTTTTATTTTATAAATTTTATTGAAAACCAGGCCGGTTATTTTTCTTTCTCCAGCAATTCTTTCAATTCCTGCAGTTTTTCCAGGGCCTGGATGGGTGTTAAGCCATTAACATTTATTTCTTTTAACGCCTTGGTGATTGGGTGGGGCAGTTGAGCGAAAAGATTTAGTTGGAACGGGTCAACCGCCGTGATTTGACCGGTCCGGGGCGGGGCAAAACGCGGCTGGTTTTTTTCATCCAACGTCTGTTCTTCTAGATTATTTAAAATTACCTTGGCCCGCTCCACCACCTCTTTGGGAATACCGGCCAGCCGCGCGACGTGAATCCCGTAACTTTTATCCGTTCCGCCGGCGATGATTTTTCTAACGAAAATTATTTTTTCGCCCCATTCTTTGACCGCGATATGATAATTTTTGACCCCCGGCAACAGCAACGATAACTCGGTCAGTTCATGATAATGCGTAGCAAAAAGCGTCCGGCTGGCCAGCCGGTCATAAATGTATTCCGTTACCGCCCAGGCAATGCTGAGTCCGTCAAAAGTGCTGGTGCCGCGTCCGATTTCATCCAGGATAATTAAACTGCGCGGGGTTGCGTTGTTCAGGATATTGGCCGTTTCGTTCATTTCCACCATAAAAGTACTGGCGCCGCGGGTGAGTTCGTCCGAAGCGCCCACCCTGGTAAAAATCCGGTCCACCACGCCGATGGTCGCTTCCTTGGCCGGGACAAAACTGCCCATCTGCGCCATTAAAATGATTAAAGCCACCTGCCTGATATAAGTTGATTTGCCGGCCATGTTAGGTCCGGTAATAATCAAAACCCGGTTTTCTTCGCCGTCAATAAAAACATCATTGGACACAAATTTTTCGCTTGTAGTGAGCAAAGCTGAACTATCGGTAAACTGTTCCAAAACCGGATGGCGTCCTTCCATAATCTTAATGGCCATTGTTTCGGTTACTTCAGGTCGGCAATAATTATTTTCCTGGGCGACCTGGGCCAGGGCGCAGAGCACGTCTAATTGCGCAATCGCCCGGGCAATTTTTTGCAGAGCCGGAATAGACCCGGCCGTTTTTTCCCGGATGCCTGAAAATAATTAATATTATAATTTATTGTTCCGGTCTTACGCCTTCAAAACCTGCGTTTCATAATCCTTCAACTGCGGCGTAATAAAACGCTCAACGTTTTTGAGCGTTTGCTTGCGGATATAATCAGCCGGAATTTTTTCCTTATGGACATTGGTGATTTCCACATAATAACCGAAGATCTGGTTGTAGCCGATCTTGAGGGAATTGATGCCGGTTCGTTTGATTTCATCGGCCTGGAAACGGGCAATCCAGGATTTGCCGTCGCGGGAAATACTCCGCAAGTGGTCCAGTTCCTGGTGATAACCACCTCTGATAAATCCGCCTTCGGTGATTTCCAGCGGCGGGTCGTCCACCAGACTTTGTTTAATAAATTCCTGTAAATCTTTGAGCGGGTCAAGGTCGGTGAAAATATTTTTAAGCACGGTGGCTTGATGGTTCGCCAAAAAACTTTTGATTAAAGGGAGAGTTTGGAGAGTTAAGCGAATCGAAACGATGTCACGGGCGTTCGCCCGGCCGGAACCGAGTTTAGCGGT
>CAKKQI010000374.1 GCA_919901895.1 Candidatus Brocadiaceae bacterium
GATTTGAACCCGCAAGCCTTACGGCATACGCCCCTCAAACGTACGTGTCTGCCAATTCCACCACCCTCGCGTAAAAAGCACGGGATATTTCTTTTATCCCGACACGAAATTCAAACAAAAATCTTAACATAATTCAAGAAAAAGATGTTATTCAGGATAGAATTGACTTATCAGAAAAAATAGGTATAATAAAAAATATGGGTCAATATTATTATTCGTTCAGCGCCTATTTAAAAGACAAATTTCCCGGCCAGCGGGTTTATAAAATCGCCCTGGACGCCGGTTTTTCCTGCCCCCACCGGACTAAAGATTTACGGTTGGGTGGTTGCATCTACTGCGAAAATAAGTCTTTCAGCCCGAATGCCCGTCTTGAGCCGCGTCCATCGGTGTCCGAACAAATCCGCTCCGGAATGGATTTTTACCGGCGGCGTTATCAAGCCGAAAAATTTATGGCTTATTTCCAGGCCTATACCAATACTTATGCCCCACCCGACCAATTGAAAAAAATATATGACGAAATTGCCGAATTTAAGGATGTCGTCGGTTTATCTATCGGAACGAGGCCTGATTGTGTGCCGGATGAAACGCTGGATTTAATTACTTCTTATACGGACCGGTACCTGGTCTGGCTGGAATACGGACTTCAATCCAAACATGACCGCACGCTCAAATTTATCCGGCGCGGACATAATTACGAGTCGTTTGTTGATGCGGTTAAACGCACCCAGGGACGCAACATCTCTATCTGCGCCCATATTATCCTGGGGTTGCCTGGTGAAACGAAGCAGGATATGGTTGAAACCGTGCAGGCAATTACTGATTTAAATATAGACGGCATTAAACTGCATAATCTCTATGTCAGTAAAAACACGAGTCTGGAGCAACTTTATCAAAAAGGCGAAATAAAGTTATTAACATTTGAGGAATATGTTCCCCTGCTCTGCGACCTGCTGGAACTCCTGCCTCCGAAGATGGTGGTTCAGCGGGTCACCGGCGAATTGGCGGGCGAATACCTGGTTGCCCCAAAATGGGAAGTAAACAAAGGACAAATTATCCGGGCCATTGAAATTGAACTCAAACGCCGAAATACTTACCAGGGACACGGTTATCATAATCCTGTTATCAATAGAATACCGGAATAGTATGCCGATACGACATAGTTTATTGAATATCAGGTATATCGGCATTGCCTTTTAACATTAATAATAAAATTTAATAGTAACGGCATAGATATCAGAATGAAAATTAACGTAATTTGTTATCCTTATTTATTTTTATTATTTTTTATGCTCTGTCTGACCGGATGCCTGGAAACGCCGGTGGGAATGTCTGCTTATGAACTGCAAAAGGAAAACGGCTGGGGTAAACCAAAAGGCCAGATAAAAATGGACAACCACGAAATTTGGTGGTATGACCTCTATGGAGTTGACACGTGTGTCTTTCTGAAAAATGGGCAGGTCATCGGTCAATTAAAATATCCGCCTGAAGAAAAAATCTGGCCGGTTGTCCAGACCTGGGCATCAGATGTCAAGAATGACGTAAAATA
>CAKKQI010000375.1 GCA_919901895.1 Candidatus Brocadiaceae bacterium
CTCTATGCCATGGGCGCAACCCAGCATACGGTCGGAGCCGAATACATCAGGGGTTATTCTATATTACAGATATTGCTCGGCAATATGGGAATGCCCGGCGGCGGTATAAATGCGATGCGCGGAGAGAGTAATGTCCAGGGTTCGACCGATATGGCGCTCCTTTTCCATCTCCTACCAGGATATCTGGGAATACCTAACGCCAAATTGCATCCGACCCTGAAAGATTACAATGAAAAAGAAACGCCCAAGACCAGTTACTGGTCCAATAAGCCCAAGTTTTTAACCAGTATGCTCAAGGCCTGGTGGGGCGATAAGGCAACCAAAGAAAATGATTTCTGTTATGACTATGTTCCCAAGATAGGCGCCGGGCATAAAGGAGGCGGTTATTCATGGATTTCCTTGTTTGAGGCAATGAACGATGGAAAAATCAAAGGGATGCTTAACTGGGGACAGAACCCGGCGGTCAGCGGCCCTAACAGCAATCTGGAACTATCCGCTTTAGACAAACTTAATTGGCTGGTTGATATTCAATTATGGGAAACAGAAACCTCTGACTTCTGGAAACGACCGGGGGTTAATCCGGCAAATATTAAAACCGAGGTATTTCTCCTGCCCGCCGCTTTTGCTTTAGAAAAAGAAGGTTCTATCACTAACAGTGGCCGTTGGATTCAATGGCGTTATCAAGCAATCAATCCTCCGGGCGATGCCAAACGAGACCTCTGGTGGATAGACCAACTCTATAAAGAATTAAAGACGCTTTATCTGGCGGATAAAAATGCCGCATTCCCGGACCCGCTTGTTAATCTTAACTGGGATTACGGACAAGAACCTGACGTTCATCTGGTCGCAAAAGAGATTAATGGTTATACCGTGGCCGATAAAAAACAGTTGGCTAATTTTACCAAATTAGCCGATGATGGTTCAACCGCTTGTGGAATCTGGATTTATTCAGGATTCTACCCCGGTTCAGATAAAAAGGATAATAAAGCCGCCAGTCGCGACAAATCCGACCCGAGCGGATTAGGCATCTTCCCCAACTGGACTTATGCCTGGCCGATTAA
>CAKKQI010000376.1 GCA_919901895.1 Candidatus Brocadiaceae bacterium
AAACTTAATTTCCATCACATCCGTTGCGTCCAGGTAATGTTTGGCCGGATTTAACGATAATTCCAACTGATGGCTAACCGTCTGGTAGGGCCAGGTATGTTTGGCCGGCTGGTTAGGAGTATTTTCCGGTGGATTTTCCAAAGCGGTTTTATCGGTATTTCCAGAAGCCGGTTCAGTATTTAATTTTGCGGATGAATCTTGACAACCGACCAGCGTTAAAATTAAAACTACGATGTAACTCAAGACTTTCGCCTTGACGAACGAACCAGAATCAACTCTAAAGAGCGGTTCGGCTTCGCCTTTCGGTATACTCAAGGGCTGAGCCTGCCGAAGCCTCACCGCCCCGAGCCTGCCGAGGGGTTGAGTTACAGCAAAGAGGTTAATAGTTTTGCAAAACATTTTATCTCCTCTCAACAAATTTCACCGATTATCAGTGTAATCTATTTCCCGCCGGACCCCGAATATTTTCGGGGTTTGGCGGTTAATCTGTGTCATCGGTGGTTTAATTATGTCCGCCGGTAAAGGTGAAGAAGTAAACGATAAAAGTGCCGATGACGGTTAACCAGGCAAACGCCTTACTGCTGATAATATTTTTCTCTTCGCCTTTACGCAGGAGTGTTCCTTTCATCAACCATAATATTGCTGCGAAAAATATAAAAGCAATAAAGGCGCGGTTATCGGCATCGTCTAATTTCCAGACAATCGGGAAACCGGTCCAGGGCTTACCGAAATAAGCATAAGCCAACAGCGCCCCGATGGGAAAATTCGTAATAAAATAAAATAAGACGCCCCAGCCGGTGGCCGAAACGGCCTTGCGGATTCCAAAAACTCCGCCTGAAGCCAGATGCATCAAGGCATAATAAGCCGCATGGTAGAGAAAAATCATCGCTAAGGCCATTGTCAGCAGATGAGCCGGGCTGAGCCAGGTCATCATCGAGCGTTTGTAGTAATTGGAAAGCAATTTTTGCTCAGACCAGGTACCGGGAGCGCCGGCCGGAACAGTGGCGGTATTTCCGGCGCTGTCCGTGGCCTGGACATAATAATAGTATTCCTCCAACATTTTAAGCGGCGGCAAACTGGCCGCATAAAAACCGGTCCCCGGAGCAGTGGTCATAATCTTATGATTAATCACCGGGAGGGCATCGGCGGAACTGTAAAAAAATACTTTGACCCCATCAGCCGAAATCGGATGTTCGGAAGCCACCCAGGCCGTTAAGTTAAACGGTTTCCCTTCAAAAATACCTGACCGGACCGGTGGGACTTCTAACTTAAGCGTTTCCTTAACGACAATCTGTGGTTTAGAAGAAACCATCTGATACATCATATAAACACCAAGCAAAACCGCAATCAAAACAGTTAAATACAGGGGCCATCGGGGCATTTTTTTTACATCAGTCATAATTTTATCTCCTCTAACCACTGATTAAATTAGTGCTAATCAGTTGTAATTCGTATAATTCGTGGTCCTTAAAAACTTGATAAACTATGCGGAATAACCACGAAAATTGCAATAGTCAACAGGATCCCTAAAATACTCAACCAGGCAAAGGTCTGATACCCGGTAGCGCCTTTTTTGAAAAGTATTTTTTTAGCCAGAACAAGCAATAGCATCCAATAAACAAAAACAATGAGAGTTTTATTGTCGGTAATATCCCACCCAAAAGGCACCCCGCCCCAGGCCACGCCCCATTTTTGATAAGCGATGAACATACCGAGCGGGAACCCGGAAATACCAAACATAATCATTCCCCATAAGATAGCATTGAAAGTTTTAGGGATATTCCATTCCTGTTTATTCCATAGATAATTAAACACATAATAAAAAACGTGGATAATAAAAAAAAGAGCGGCCAGCATCAGGGCAATATGAACCGCTAAAATCCATAAAGTCGGGTCAATTTTAAAAGCCACGGTTAAGAATTCTTTCCGGTTAATCGGGTCTTCCGGCAGAACAAGTATATTTCCGCTTTTATCAACGGCCTCAACAAAGAAATAATACTTTTGATTTTTCGCCCGCGGCGGCAGGGTGGTCACAAAAT
>CAKKQI010000377.1 GCA_919901895.1 Candidatus Brocadiaceae bacterium
AAAGTTCTTTTGTATGACCGGGCCGGCGAAGAACATTATAATATTATCTCGGCTTTTCATAAAAGTCTGCGCGGCAGTGACCCCGATGCCGCTCTTTACTGGATGGGTCGGATGCTGGAGGCCGGCGAAGACCCGCTTTATATCGCCCGCCGGATGGTTCGCTTTGCTTCGGAAGATGTCGGTAATGCCGACCCGCAGGCCCTGGTGGTGGCCCTGGCGGCTAAGGAATCAGTTGATTTTCTCGGAATGCCGGAAGGCAATCTGGCTTTGGCTCAGGCCGCCGTTTATCTGGCCACCGCGCCTAAAAGCAATTCCCTTTACGTTGCTTACGGAAAAGTTAAAGAAGATATTCAGAAAACACAGAACGAACCGGTTCCCCTGCATCTGCGTAACCCGGTGACTGATTTAATGAAAAAATTAAGTTACGGTCAGGGATATCAATACGACCACGATTTTTCGCATCATTTTTCCGGGCAGGAACATCTGCCGGCCAATTTAAAGGGTAAAAAATATTACCAGCCCTCTGATTTCGGTTTTGAAAAAGAGATAAAAAAACGGATTGAATACTGGGAGCGGTTGCGGAAGAAAATAAAATCCTTTCCGGATAAATAAAAATTTCGACTGGAAATTTTTATGGCGAGGGCGACGGGATTCGCCGCCCCGATGTGCCATCGGGGCGAGCCTCGCCCCCGATTACTTCGGGGGCGGGAACCCGCTTAATAATTTCATTAATTTTCTTCGGCCCGCTCCAGTTTTCCAGTATTTTTCCCGTTGCTTTGCCTCGGCTGCGGTGGGCAGTTTTTCTGAATAGATGATTTGAAAAGGACAACGATTCTTGGTGGCATTAACTTTACCGGCGTTATGTTGTTTTAATCGTAACGTAATATTTTGGGAAAAGCCGACATAAGTTCTTTTGTCTTTTTCGCTTTGCAGAATATAGAGGTAATACATTGTTGTTTCTGGCGAGGGCGACGGGATTCGAACCCGCAACATCCAGATCGACAGTCTGGTACTCTAACCAAGTTGAGCTACGCCCCCAATAAAATTTGACTGGTAAAATTTTATCTTGACAGCATTGTTTTGTCAACGATTTTAGCGTTTCTACCAATTGGTAGACAACGCAATTTATTGCGTTGGTCGAGTGGCATCATTGATTTATAAATTTTGTCCCGCTAAGACTGGATAAAATTTATGGTGGACGGTGCAGGGATTGAACCTGCGACTTCCTCGGTGTAAACGAGGCGTTCTCCCGCTGAACTAACCGTCCATAAGATTTTTTCAGCAAAAATTTTATTTTATACTAATTTATTGATAAAATCAAGGATTATGAATAGCGCATTAAAAATACTGCATCTCTACAGCGATTGGAAGTGGACCGGTCCTTCTGAGCCGGTGTTTAATCTTTGTCTGGGATTAAAACAAAAAGGACACGATGTGACGCTGGCTTGTTGGGATTCCCCGTCGCATTATCAGGGTCGCACTTTGCCTCAAGAAGCCGAGACTCATCATTTGGCTGTTTTAAAATTTAATGAATCCGGTAAATTAACCGGATTTTTTACTACCCTGAAAAATATTAAAAAATTAAGGAGTTGGATTGCCCGGCATCCGGTTGATATTATTCACACTCACTCGGCGCTGGATAATTATCTGGCCGGTAAATCAGTAGTAAAAATAAGTCCCCGGCCTTTTATTTTAAGGAGCAATCATCATGGTTTCCCGCTGGAACCAACCTGGCGTAATCGCTCATTAATGAAGCGTTATGCCGATGGTTATCTGACTTTTTCCCCGAAATTATTGGAGAGTGACCGGCAGATCTTTAAATTATCTCCGGAACGAAGTTGGTGGATAAACGGGGCGGTTAATATAATGCAGTTTCACCCGGCCGTCGTCAAAAATAACCTTCGTTCAAAATGGGGTATTCCGGATACGGCGGTGGTCGGCGGAATGGTGGCCCGGATTCAACGTCATCGCCGGTTTGATATTTTTCTTAAAGCAATTTCTTTAGCCGTCAGGGAAATACCTGAGTTGAAAATACTTATCATCGGCCGGGGAACCCGTCAATCGGAATTAGCGATTGAACCGGCCAAACAAATGGGGCTGGCTAAAAATATTATTTTTACCGGTCATCTGAAGGATGATTATATTGACGCCTTAGCCCTGATCGATTTTGGTATTTTCCTGGTGCCCGGGTCGGACGGTTCCTGCCGGGCGGTGCGGGAATTAATGGCGTTGGGAAAACCGATGATTGTGGCCAAAAGGGGGCTATTGCCGGAGATTGTGGAAAATGAAAAAGAAGGGTTGGTGGTAGAAGATACTCCGGAAAACCTGGCCGGGGCGATGGTTCGGTTGTCTAAAGACGCACATCTCCGGAGCCAGTATGGCGCGGCGGCGCGGACCAGGACCTTAAAAGATTTTTCGCTGGAAAATCAGGTAGAGCAGGTGGAACAAATTTATCGGCAGATTTTAACTTTCTAATGCGGTTGGTATGCTTTTTGCCGGCTTTATTTATATTTTAATTTTAAAAACAAAAGTACCAGAATCAGGATTAAAGTAATGCCGTTGGCCAGAATCACCGGCAGGGCTTTTAAAATAAATCCGTAGATAGTCCATAAAATAATGCCGGTGATGAGGAATAAAAGCATAAATAAAGACAGGCCTTTAGTCTGACGGGTTCGCCAGCTTTTGAGTACCTGCGGTATAAAAGCCACCGTGGTGATCGTGCCGGCCACGAATCCCAGGATGGTGACATAATTATCCATAATTGGCCTATTATACCGCAATTAAAAACCTTGACAACAAAAAATGAATTGTTATATTTACTCATAATTAGTAATTATTTAGCCGGCTGAAGTCCCCTCTAAAAAGAGGGGCAGGGGTGTGTTACGTTTTTCTCGTATTTCATTCGGCTAAATAATTACCATAATTATATTATTCCCCGGTAGCTCAAACCCGAAAGGTCGGGATTTCGCTTACCGGTAATGACTCATTATCTATTCCCCGGTAGCTCAATGGTGCCCGCCCGACCGCCGGGACGCGCTTACAGGAGGTGCGTTCAGGCGGGCGGGGAGCGAGCGGCGTGATGGAGGATTTCTAATCGGTGTGGAACGTGTACATTTTGGTAAATGTTGCAGGAAGGCATTACGTTGGGATGTCGGAGGATGTTAGACGGAGGTTGAGGGAGCATAATTGTGGAGAGGTGAAGGCGACAAAAAGTGGGCGACCGTGGCAGATAGTTCATATTGAGGCGGTTGGTGTATGCATTGAGGCGAGGAAGCGGGAACGATATTGGAAATCTGGAGCAGGACGGAGAAAAATTAAATCGATACTATTCCCCGGTAGCTCAATGGTGGAGCGAGCGGCTGTTAACCGCTAGGTTGTAGGTTCGAATCCTACCCGGGGAGCTTTACCCCCAGAATCAGAACGCCATTAATTTCCCACAACCTCCTGTAAATTATAGCATTGCGAAAATTAAAACCTCAAAGATTTCCATAGCCTATCTTGAGTAAATTTAGCAGCATTTCTAACAATATAACTATCACTTAACAATTCGGCACTTCAACATTGGATTTAAACGTATTGATATTGCTTTGTTTTGAAAAATAATGTATAAATAAGAGTATTATGCAATTAGAATATTATGCTCATAGCAAAGACGATAAACCGACCAAAGAATGGCAGAAACTTGATGAGCATCTGAAGAATGTGGCGGAACTTGCCAAACAATTCGCCGAACCATTCGGCGGGGGTGACTGGGCGGAATTAATAACCCGAATGGTCGGATTTTGCAGATATAAAAGGAGAAATACATAGAATGAATAATAAGAAATATGAGGTGTCTCTGGAAATTGCCGGACCTATAGCAATGTTCACGAGACCAGATACGGGTGCGGCTCCGGTTTCATATCCGGCGCCGACATATTCAGCCACTAAAGGTATATTTGAATCAGTGGCGTGGTATGAGAGTGCATATATTAAACCGACAAAAGTGGAAATATGCCACCCTATTAGATTCGAAAAATATACGACTAATTATGGGGGGCCACTGCGCAAAGGTGGACAGATTAAAATAGGGGCTTCGTATCAGTTGCCAGCCGTTGCTCTGATTGATGTTTGTTATAGGTTATATGGTGAAGTAGTAGATGGGGATACCAAAGCAGCAAAAGGGAAAAATCATTTGCACGCTTTGCAGGAAATATTTAAGCGCCGGCTCGAAAAAGGACAGTTTTATTACACCCCGTTCTTGGGTTGGAAGGAATTTACGCCTTCTTATGTGGGGTCATTCAGAGAAAAGACAAAAGTGGAAAATGAAGTAAATCTCGTTATACCAAGTATGCTTATTTCACCTTTTGTAGAAGATATTACTTCAAAGAATACTCAAATAGATAATAATTCAAGATATGCGAATAATGTCATTATAGACAAAGGCGTATTAGATTATACTAAAATGGAGTGTTGATTTTATGTTGAATGAATTATATAAACTAAAATGCAGCCTGGAAAAGTGCGGAATTATAACTCCCCAAAAACATCCATCAATACGAAATGCAGGGAAAAAGGAAGGGCTGATATTATATATTGATGATAGTGGTATAAATAGTCTGGATTATGTGGATAAAACAACCATGGATAATTACTGGAAAATCACTGAAAGTAATCAACATAATTTCCCCATCTTCAAATTAGATGTGCCTATTTATGAAACAAAGATGCTAAAAGAAGAGCTAAAGAAGATATTTGATACGAAAGATATAAAAAAGGTTGAGCAGATATTACAAAGTCCAGTATTCACTAAAAAGAATAAAAAATTAGCCAAAAGAATTTATGAATACCCTAAAGAAATTCTAGATATGATTAGTGATGACTGTCCCAAGGAAAATACTCTCGGAATTCTGATTAATCGTTTAATAAACCTGCATAAACAGAATAATCTATTAGATGATAAATGGTTTCTAAAGCAACTGACAAGAAATGTCCTATCTGCTCTCAAAGAAGGTAAACTAAAGGAATGGAGCATTGCAGAAACAATATTTTTCGGAGTATTGGATGATAAGAAAAACGAAGTCCTATTGGTTTTAGATGTGGCAGACTATATGCAAAGAGGACAAAGGGTAAGTGGCAAGGAAACTATGAATGAGATAAACGAAATCCTTCTTAAAATAACCAATAGCAAGGTGGGCGTTAAAAAGAAAGACGCTTTTGGTTCTATGCAGGAAATAGAGAATGAGAAATTCCCAAATCCTAAATTACCTGAGTTTGGATTGGTTTATCTTTTCTCAATGAACAAAGATGCAAAATGTCATCAGCGGTATAAAAGAATTAGCTCAAGTATTTTCCCGGTCGGCAAAAATTTAAGAATAGAACTTGGTAGCGCATTACAAAACATAGCAAAGAAGGAACGAAAGGGGAAAACATGGAAAAGAGTGCCTTCAAACAAAGGTAAACAGTCTGATTTATTAATTACTTATCTTGAAAATAGACCGGAAAATGAGATTGGAATAGCAAGCCTTTTTTCTGATGCTTCGGGAGACGAAGAAATGGAGATTTCATTTGAAGAATCATCTTCTACTGTGTGTAAAGCATTAGCAGGAATTGATACAAGGATTTCTGACCATGTTCAATTGTTGGTGTTATCGAAATTTGATACGGGGAGAACACAGATTATATTAAATGAAAGATACAGTACCGCACAAATTGTAACAGGAGTCCACGATTGGAATTCTGGGGCAAAGAATCATCCCGAAATTTATTTATATATAGACAATGAACAAATGTCTCCCAAGTCATTATCGCCTGCGGAATTCATGAGGGTCTTTCATTCTCAATGGATTCGTCAGGGATTAGATAGCCACGGGGTGATTGGAGTCCCATTGCGTGATGTATATGATGTATTCTTGGGTAACGATAACATAGCAAAGAGAACTGCTGAAAAAATGCTATATACAATAATTCAGCGAAATACCGCTTTACTACTTGGTATTGGTGGCGCCCAATGGTCCAATAAATGGGAAGGATATGGCGATAGCGTAAAAGATTCATTCTTAAAAGTAGTTTCAGCAATTTCAATCTTATTATGGAAACTTAAAATCAGAAAGGAGGAATATATGGCTCAAGTATCATTTTATGTAGGCAGGATGCTGGCTTTGGCTGATACTTTGCACAGGGAATATTGCCTTAATGTGCGAGCAAAGGACAAAACTGAAGAAGAAAAGAAGAAGTCTTTGCCTCGACAATTAATAGGGAATTCACTGATAACTACGGCGCTTGATAATCCGGAAAAGGGATTAGCCCGTTTAAGTGAGCGGTTGCCTATTTATCAGGCATGGGCGCAAACGGTACAAGGTGATGATGTTGGATTAGCAAAATGGGTATTGTCAGAATTAGGTGAAGTATCAACCCAGCTTAAGGAGCTTTCCGTACCCAAAACTGCCGGCGATGCTGAGAGGGCGCAAATTCTTCTCGGCTATCTGGCACGAACAAAATCAAGTAATGAAAATAAATAAAAAGGAGGATGAGTATGTCTATTATTAAAAGGGCAACTGGATTACTGGTAATTGAGGTGCGAGATTCAAATCCAAATGGTGACCCGGATAGAGAAAGTGACCCGCGTCAGAGAAGTGATGACAAAGGTGCGATTTCTCCAGTATCATTTAAGCGAAAATTGCGTGACTTAGTCGAACGAAAAACAGGACCTGTTTGGGAATCTATTTCAAAGGAGTTTTCTCCTGCGCTTGCCGCAGATAAGTTTATGATTTCCGAAAGCCGAGAAACGAAACTTAAGGAAATGCGAGCACTGAATGAAAAACAGTTCACTGAAAATTTTTGGGATGGTCGCATCTTCGGTAACACGGAGTTAGAGAAAGGTAGAAATATACCAGTGAAAACTGGTGTAGTTCAGTTTGGACTTGGTGTGTCATTAGCACCCATTAGAGTGGAGCGCATGACAACTACAAATCCCCCAGTGCAAGAAGAAAAGAAAGGGGGGATGGCACCGTTGGCATACCGAATTGCACAGCATGGTGTTTACTGTATGCCATTTTTTGTTAACCCAACAGCCGCTATTAAGACTGAATGTACAAGGGAAGATATTGATGTTTTATTGAAAATGATTCCTTATGCTTATCCACATACTGCTTCATATATTCGTCCCTATGTTGAAATCCGGCACGCTTGGTATATTGAACATAAGTCGGTTCTCGGTTCCTGTTCGGATTTTGCGCTGATAGACGCACTTACCCCGAAGAAAAAGACAGACCCTGAAAAAGCTTCTATCTCTTGGGATGAATATGATGTTCCTACTAAACTCCCTGATGAATTACAGAAAAAGGTTGAACCGTTAAGAGATTTGATGAATCAATAATGAATACTCTTTTTTCACATTCAGGTAAAGATGGTATTCCGGCTCAGTCTTATGAAGAACATATAAAAGCTGTTATTTCAAGGGCAGAAGAGAATGCAGAAAATGCTATGCGCTTCAGGACAAACAAAGGAATACCATTCGTGGAAACAGTTAAATCAGTGGCAATGTTCCATGATTTGGGCAAGATTGATGAGAAAAACCAGAAAGTTCTATCAGGGTGTAAAAAGGCAAGGCACCTTCCTATTAATCATGTTGATGCTGGAGTCGCTTGCCTAAAGAACAATAATCAGATTGAATCAGCTTTTTTGGCATATGCGCATCATATTGGGCTTCAATATCTAAGGGCGGAAGTACAGGAAAAGGGGCAGCAGGATTATTTCAGGGATATGAATATCAAGGAGCAAGTAGATGCGGGAATAGAAAAATATCTTGAACTGCATAATAATTTGTTACCCGAAATAGTAATGCCCACACAGCCGAAAAAGAGCGGAATGAAGCCGTTTGACCGTCGGCTTGCTTTATCCTGTCTTGTAGACGCAGACTATGGCAATACTGCAAGACATTATCACAAGGAAGTCAAATATGATATTCCGCCGACGCGATGGAAAGAACGGATGATAAAACTGGATAAGTATGTTCAAGGATTGCCTGTTTCTGAACGGAGCGATGACCGAAATCTGATTTACAGGGATTGTAAGAATGCAGATATTATTAATCTAATCCGCACCTGCGATAGTCCGGTGGGAACGGGTAAGACGACTTCTGTAATGGCGCACTTGCTGAAAATTGCAGATGCAAAACAGTTGCGTCATATCATAGTAGTTCTACCCTTTACTAATATCATAAAACAATCCGTTGAAACTTACCGCAATGCATTAGTTCTGGAAGGCGAAAACAAAGAGGATATTGTAGCCGAACATCATCATCAGGCAGAGTTTTCAGATTTGGAATCACGGCATCTTGCCACGCTTTGGTCAGCACCTATTATAATCACAACTGCCGTCCAGTTCTTTGAGACACTTGCCAGTAACCACCCATCCCGGCTTCGCAAATTGCACGAATTGCCAGGGACAGCCGTATTTATAGATGAAGTTCAATCGGCTATACCGGCTGAATATTGGCCTGTTACCTGGAAATGGATAGAGTACCTTACAGAAGAATGGGGTTGTTATTTTGTGCTGGTGTCAGGGACGTTACCTAAATTCTTGCAGAATGAAAATATTATTAAGCCGGCAAGGACTGATTTGAGTGATTTATTAAACGCTGAAACCAGTCAGAAAGTAATTGGCACCGAAAAGAAACGTATAAAATATGATTCTCAGAAAGAGGCTTTTAATAAGGAATCTTTGGCAGAATTCGTTATTTCTAAGCCGGGCCCTCGTCTTATCATTATGAATACAGTGCAATCTGCGGCTGTCATGGCGAATTACTTGACCGAAAAACGTGGATATAAACCATGCGAATCTGTTTATCATCTTTCAACCGCACTAACACCTAATGATAGGAATAATGTTGTTGATAAAATCAAGGAGCGTTTTAAGGATAAAAATAATGATTGGATAGTTGTGGCGACCAGTTGTATTGAAGCAGGAATGGACTTTTCTTTTAATGTAGCCTTTAGAGAAAGTTGTAGTGCGGCAAGCTTAATCCAAACCGGCGGCAGAGTCAATCGGCATAGTAGCGGAACTATCACAGGGGAAGTTTGGGATTTCAGGGTTCAGGATGCACTACTGAATGACAATCCTCAGTTTAGGCACTCGGTAAAAGTATTATCAGATTTGTTTGCAGGCGGTTATTTTGACAAGATGTCACCTTCAGACCTTGTTACCGAAGCAATGAAGTGGGAAGTTGAAGAAAGCGACAAAGCAGAAGCATTAAAGAAAGCAGAAAATGATGCCAATTATCCTGAAGTGGCTAAATTGTATCAAGTAATAGATGCGCCGACAAAACTTGTGGTAATTGATGAGACAATTATAGACGAGTTGAAAAATAGGAGAAAAGTAAAGCCAATAGATTTGGTTAAGGGAAGCGTTCAAATGAGGGTTTACAATATTGAAAAATTAAGACTTCAATCCATACCCGGATATGAAGAAATTTATGAATGGAATTATAAATATAACTCTGAATTCCTCGGATATATGGCGGGAATATTGCCAATTCTAAACTTCGAGAAAAATGGAGCTATTAAATAACTATGTACCCCGAAGATGATTTTATCCAGTTGTCCGCTTTACAGCATTTTGTTTTCTGTAAGCGTCAATGCGCCCTGATTCATATTGAACAGGCATGGTCAGAAAACCGCTTTACCGCCGAAGGTAAAATAATGCACGATAAAGTCCACGAGGGTCCTTCCGAGACGCAGAAAGATACTCGTATCACACGCGGTTTAGTCCTGCACTCTTTTGCATTAGGGCTTTCCGCTAAAGCCGATGTGGTAGAGTTTCATAGAACCGAAAATGGTGGAAACTGGGTACCGTTCCCGGTTGAGTATAAGCGCGGCAAGCCCAAGCGGGATGATTGCGATAAAGTTCAACTTTGCGCCCAAACACTTTGCCTTGAGGAAATGCTTAAGGTAACTATTCCCTGCGGGGCAATATTTTACGGTAAGACCAGACACCGGCTTGATGTGGTTTTTGATGATGCCCTGCGTCAGAAAACAATAGAAATAGCCAAACAACTGCACGTATTTATTGATGCGGGAAATACACCGATGCCGATTTATACCGAGAAATGCGATTCCTGTTCTTTTGTGGATGAGTGTTTACCCAAGCCCATTGGACGAAAGATTCCGGTGAAAGAATATTTGCAGAAGGAACTATCAAAGGCTTGTAGCGAGCCCCGCCTTAAGCGGGACGAATCTAAATGAAAAAGTATTTAAATACCTTATTTATTACTACACAGAAAGCGTATTTGCACAAAGAGGGTGAAACTGTAGTCGTTTCCGTTGATAAAGAGGTCCGTTTGCAGGTGCCGATACACACGCTCTGGGGCATTGTATGTTTCGGTCAGGTGTCTATGAGCCCGTTCCTGATGGGCTTCTGCGCCGAGAATAACGTGGCGGTTAGTTTCCTGACCGAATACGGACGTTTTCTGGCAAGCGTTCAGGGTGAAATATCCGGTAATGTCCTGCTTCGCCGCGAACAGTATCGCCAGGCAGATGATATGAAATGCTCTTCTGAAATAACCAAGTCTATCCTGATGGGTAAAATATCCAATTGCCGAACTGTCTTGCAGAGAAGTTTAAGAGACCATGAGGATAAGGTAAATGCGGAAGAAATCACAAAGGCATCAAGCCGTTTGGCTTTTTCCATTGACCATGTTCAAGGAGCAGATTCGTCTAAAACGGGTTCGTTGGATGTCCTGCGCGGGATAGAAGGCGAATCAGCTAATAATTATTTTGGTGTGTTTGACCATTTGATAGTTGCCCAGAAAGATGATTTTAAGTTTAAAGACAGAAGCCGGCGCCCGCCTTTGGATGAAGTGAATTGCCTTCTGTCTTTTCTATATACATTGCTGACACACGATGTTCGCTCGGCATTGGAAACTGTTGGGTTGGATTCATGTGTAGGGTTTCTGCACCGTGATAGACCGGGGCGGCCCGGTTTGGCGCTGGATATTATGGAAGAGTTCAGACCGTTTCTGACAGACCGACTGGCATTGTCGCTTATCAACCGTGAGCAGGTTCGCAAAAATGGATTTAAGAAGATGGAGTCAGGCGCGGTTTTTATGAATGATGAAACTCGCAAGGAGGTTTTGGTAGCTTATCAGAAACGAAAGCAGGAGGAGATTGAGCATCCGTATTTAAAGGAAACGGTGCAGGTGGGTTTGTTGCCCTATATTCAGGCGTTATTGCTGGCGCGGCATCTGCGCGGGGATATTGATGGGTATCCGGTGTTTATCTGGAAGTAAGAAGAATTATGTTAGTATTAGTCAGTTACGATATGAATATAGAAAGCGAGGGCGGGAAACGCCGTCTACGTCGGGTGGCAAAAGTTTGCAAGGATTACGGGCAGCGAGTGCAGTTTTCGGTCTTTGAATGCATTGTTGACCCAACCCAGTGGGCGGTCTTGAGGCAGAAACTGATTAATGAAATAGAACCGGCAAAGGATAGTTTACGATTCTATTTCCTTGGTGCAAACTGGAAACGCCGGGTGGAACACATCGGCGCAAAGGAGGCGGTTGATTTGGAAGGACCGTTAATTGTTTGAAAAGTAGGTGCGAACCGGTAGTGATACCAGATTCAGGAAGATATTCGCATTAGATGGAACTATTGAGAAAATATGACGTTATGAAGCTTATAAGCCAAGTGTTCTTTGAAAAATTGAGCGGAAGAGGTGTCTTTCGCAAAAACACTATTGCAACTCCTTATTACAAAAGGAGTTGAAGAGGAAGAGTCGCCCCCCGCGCGAGGGCGTGGATTGAAACCAGGCATTTTACGGGCCTGGTATGGAGGCCCAAACGTCGCCCCCCGCGCGAGGGCGTGGATTGAAACCTTGCTAAAATGACAGAAGTGACAAAAATTGTCACAGGTCGCCCCCCGCGCGAGGGCGTGGATTGAAACGTAACGGGGCCGGGTGTCGTCAACCCGGCCCCAGCGTCGCCCCCCGCGCGAGGGCGTGGATTGAAACTAACGTTGGGTCTCAATATGTTTTATTAGCCGATGTCGCCCCCCGCGCGAGGGCGTGGATTGAAACGATAAATGAAGACAATTTGCGCAGCCGGGCAAAGTCGCCCCCCGCGCGAGGGCGTGGATTGAAACTTCTTATGAAGAGTTTCTTGTCCGGGTTAAGAGTAGTCGCCCCCCGCGCGAGGGCGTGGATTGAAACTGTCTATTCCATATTCGCCTTTACTTCCAATGTTGTCGCCCCCCGCGCGAGGGCGTGGATTGAAACAAAGGTGTTGGGGTATCGCTCGTTTCCCAAAAAGGTCGCCCCCCGCGCGAGGGCGTGGATTGAAACTTTGGCAAGACAAAACCCACGTCAGCGTGGCCCTGTCGCCCCCCGCGCGAGGGCGTGGATTGAAACTATTGCATTAACATTCGGGCTCACAAACCGCAAACGTCGCCCCCCGCGCGAGGGCGTGGATTGAAACGTTTTTCTCCGTGCAAGCATTGCCGTCCCGTAAAGTCGCCCCCCGCGCGAGGGCGTGGATTGAAACAATGACAACACTGTGTATTACATATGCATAGGTGTCGCCCCCCGCGCGAGGGCGTGGATTGAAACATCGGTAATCCAGCGTCGGTAGACTTTACCGTCGTCGCCCCCCGCGCGAGGGCGTGGATTGAAACATCAAACACCGTAAGTATAACCGATAAA
>CAKKQI010000378.1 GCA_919901895.1 Candidatus Brocadiaceae bacterium
CAGGCCGGAACAGAGTTTTGGCGGGGCGTTTCAAGGACAGCCGCGGGCTCATCCGGTCAGTTTTAATCTCGGGTGCAAACATAACCGCCACCGTTTTAGAATAGAACCAAACGGAGACATTATTCTGGATAAATGGAACGTGGCTATCGTTAAAGGCAAGGATACGGCCCGTTTTAAAAATGCCGGTTCGGGGCGTTTCTTTTTCGGACTGGAACGCTGGTGCCTGAACGGCCGGTTTCCCGACCCGGCCCCGGTATTGGTTTATAATATCCACCTGAGAAATGATAATATTTTACTGGAACAAAAATCTTTGGTCGTGCCGCTCAACCAATCAATTCTGGACGGCGAAACCGCCCCTGATGATACGCTGGTTTGTTTAATGCGTTTCCGGTTTCATAATGCCGGCAACCGGTCAACCGTCGTAAAATTACCAATTCAATATTCCCAAAACTCCCGCCGGTCTTACCACCCGCTGGGTAACGCCGAACAAGACGACAATTTAATTCCTCTCGGTCAACGTGATATTTTAAAGACAAACGGAAGCATTATTACCGGTGAATATAACGGAGAAGAAGTGGTGCGTTGCCTGTATCAGTCAACAATGAAAGCATCGGCTGAAAAAAATGGAGTGGTTTTATCTCAGGAATTAGCGCCAGGTGAGAGATGCGAAGCGGTTTTAAAAATTCCCTATGTGGCGGTCGAGGCGGAAAACGAAACGGCCGCTTTAAGCGGTCTTGATTTTGAGCGATGTTATGAAGAGGTCAAAAAATTCTGGCCGGCGGAAGGAGAACTAGGGGCTCAACTAAAAACACCGGAACCGAATTTAAACACCTTATATACCGCTCATCCGGTTCACGTAGCCATAACCGATGCAACGATGCCTGATGAGCCTGGTTTGATTAATACTTCGGTGGGGACTTCCACTTACGGTAATTTCAGTAACGAATCTTGTATAATTATCCAGGAATTAGACCAGAGAGGTTTGCCTGAAGAAGCCCGGCGGCGGTTAGAATTATGGATAAAATATCAGGGAACTGTTCCGCAGCCCGGTAATTTTACGGATTACGAGGGAATGTATTACGGCGCCGGTGGGTTGGAATGCGGTGAT
>CAKKQI010000379.1 GCA_919901895.1 Candidatus Brocadiaceae bacterium
CGGAACCATCCGGTTGTTTTTGTACCAGGATATTCCGTAATTGCAGGTCGTGGTGAAAAACGCCGGCCTGGTGTAATTTTTTAATGGCTCCGGCCACGGCCCTGATTATTTTTTTCTTTTCTTCCAGGAACACCGCCAGCTGATTGCTGTATTTTTTCAAGTCGGTGATTATTTCAAATAAGTTACCGGCATCCGGTATTTCCTTAAAAATTATCTCGGCCCGCCAGAAAGGGCCAAAAGCCCTTTTGAGAATCACCCCTAAAATTTCCGGGACAGCGGCCTTCTGCTGTCGAGCGGATTCGGTTATGTTTAATTCGTTTATCGGACGACTGATACCGTAAAATAAATCGCCTAAAAACCATTGATTAATTAACCCGCCGCGCCGGTAACGCCGGACCACCACCCGTCCTAACCCACTTTTGTTAATCTGGAGTAACCAGTGCTTCGCCCGCCCCTGGACAAATTGGTTATTAGATTGCTCTTTTAAAGACGTTAAATCATTAATCATCTCCAGAATTATTTTCCGGTACGTTTTGTTAATGATGAAGAGTTTATTTTCATCGCTTTTAATTATTTCGAAATTTAGAGGAACTGATTTCAAATCCATAATCTTTATTTATCATTTTTACCCCATTCTGTCAAAACGTTTTAATGTTTATGTAAAGACACTTCTTGAAAACACGCTAACTTGACTTTTGCTATAATTTGCGGTATGATACACCGACTATGAAATTTGATAAAATCCTAATTGTCCGTTTAAGCGCCATCGGCGATATTATTAATACCCTGCCGGCTTTAACGGTGTTAAGAACCAACTTCCCTAAAAGTTTTATCGCCTGGGTGGTGGAAGATAAAGCCAAAGATATTCTGCTTAACCATCCCGCCCTGGATAAAGTCATTGTTTTTGAACGAAAAAAATGGCGGCCGGATATCCGGTCGTTTAGATCATGGCTCCATTCGGCCCGGACTTTTAAAGAAGCGCGTAATTTTATCCGACTGCTCAAACAGGAACATTTTGATATCGCGCTGGATTTTCAGGGAAATTTCAAAAGCGGTTTGCTGGCCTACCTCAGCGGCGCAAAAATACGCGTCGGATTTGATAAAAAAATCTCTAAAGAAGGAAATCATTTGTTTATTAACCATAAAATTAAACTTGCTTCCTCTCCTCTTAACCGCGTGGCAAAAAATTTATACCTGCTGGAATCATTAGGATTAAATACCAAAAATCATTCGCCGGTCGTAGCCATCCCCCCAGCGGATCATAATTATATTAATAATTTTTTAAAAAGCCGGAACCTGCTTGATAAAAAATTAATTATTTTGCATCCGGGAACCAGCCCATTCGGGGTGTACAAACGCTGGCCATTAAAGTATTATACGGAACTGGCTAATAAATTAACCGGTTTTAACGAAAATTACGGGGTCGTCGTAACCTGGGGACCGGGCGAACGCGGACTGGCTGAGAAGATTATCGCTGAAACAACGCCGGGGCAGGCGGAGCTGAGTTGTCCAATGAATTTAACCCAACTGGGTGCTTTATTAAAAAAAGCGACTCTCTTTGTCGGAAGCGATTCCGCCCCGTTACATTTAGCCAGCGCTTTAAAAATACCGCTGGTCGGACTTTACGGTCCGAAAGACCCGCTTATCTACGGTCCTTACGAACATCCGCACAGTATCGTGATTACCAAAAATTTGCCCTGCCAGCCATGCCGGAAACGGACCTGTCAACAACCGGATTGTATGAATTTAATTACACCGGAGGAAGTTTTGCGATCGGTAAAAAAATTGTTATTAAACACAGATTAAAAATAGATTAGCCCAGATGATAAAACAACAACTTATATTTAGATTGGCTCCACTCACCAGAAGTTCCGGGGACCTCCTTTCGGGATTTCGTGTTTTAAGTTTTTTACTTTGCCTGATTTGCTTCAGTTATTCCACGGCCTCGCATATTTTCGCCGAGCGTTCCGAAGAAGATATTGTGAACTGGCTGGAAGCGACCGCGCCGATTGATGAACGCATCAGCTTATCCGAAGCGGCGTTATTACTCAGCAAAACTATTTATCCGGAAGTGGATGTTAAAAAATACACCGAACGGTTAGACCGAATGGCTGAAGATATAAAAAAACAGTTGCGGAAAGAACCCCAACCTGAAGAAATCATTACGGCCATTAATCAATATCTTTATCAGGAAAAAGGCGCCCGGGTCGCTCCGATTGAAATCGGCGATCGGATGGATAAGTTTATGTTGAGTAAAGTAATGGACTCAATGCAGGGAAATTGCCTGGGTTTCTCCACCCTTTATTATTGTTTGGCCGAACGGCTGGAATTACCCCTTTCGGCCGTGGTCATCCCCCAGCATGTTTTCCTGTGTTATGAAAATCGCGGTAAAATATCACGAAATATTGAGCCGACCTCCAACGGAGCCGAAATTTCCAATGATGAATATATTGAACGAACTAAAAAACTGATCGGCGATACCATTCCTAAATACAGCTACCCGAAAAAAATTACGTTCCGTAAAATTTCCAAAAAACAATTTGTAGCCCTGATTCTTTACAATCGAGCCGTGGATTATTTTCGCCACGGACATTCCTGGCCGGCCATCAAAGATTTCAGCCAGTCACTGCGGATTGACCCGAACCATGCCGAAACCTATAAAAGCCGCGGATCGCTTTACCTGGAACAAAAAGTTTATAATAAAGCCGCCGAAGACCTGAAAAAGGCCGACGAACTAGAACCTGATTGCCCTCAAACATTATATAACCTGGGGGCGGCTTATTTTTCTCAAGCCCAGATTATATCGGGGCTTGACCCCGATGTTACCTCGGAGAACGACGCCCTGAAATGTTTTGAAAAAACAATCAAACTAGCGCCTGATTATACCGAAGCGTACTATAGCCGCGGCCTTATTTATCACCGCCAGGAAAATGACCGCCTGGCGCTGGAAGATTTCACCCAGGCTATTAAACTCAATCCAAACCATTCGACCAGTTACCTCGGCCGGGCCATGGCTTACTTCAGTCTTGACGTGCTGGACCGCGCCCTGATTGACCTTAATAAAAGTATTTCCCTTGATAATTCATCCGCCGACGCTTATAATAACCGCGGTGTTATCCACGCCAAACAGGAAAATTGGGAAGAAGCTCTTAGTGATTTCCAACAAGCCGTTAATCTTGACGCTAACCTGACTGATGCTTATCATAATCTGGCCATTACTTATTATAAAATGAAACGTTACGCTGAGGCCTTGCCGCATGCGAAAAAATATCTTACTCTGATTCCGGACGACCATCCCAAGCGCCAGGAAGCCCAGGAATTGCACCAGGCGTTGAAACGCTTAATAAAATAATGTCAATTCGTGTCTTATAAATTCGCGTCTATTCGTGTTTTAAATTCGTGTTAATTCGTGTCTCTTATGAAAAAAGCCATCGTCATCATCCCGGCCCGTTACGATTCAACCAGATTACCGGGCAAAGTGTTATTAAAACAAACCGGTAAGTATCTGGTTCAGCATACTTACGAACAGGTCTGTAAAGCTAAATTGATCGACCGGGTTATGGTGGCCACGGATGACCGGCGTGTTTACCGAGCGGTAAAAAGTTTCGGTGGCGCAGTCGTGATGACTTCTTCTAAACATCGTTCCGGAACCGACCGCGTAGCCGAAATCGCCCGCAAGTTAAACTATGATTTCATTATTAATGTTCAGGCCGATGAACCGGAAATTGACCCGTCCGCCATTGACCTGGTTGTCAACTTATTATCACGTTCGCAAAAAACCGATATGGTCACGCTGGCCTGTCCTTTTAAGAACCGCGCTGAATTTTGCGACCCCAATAAAGTCAAGGTCTGGCTCAACCGTCAAAACTTTGCCGTTGATTTCTCGCGAAACGGTTGCCGCCGGCCGGCCCAGCCGTTACGACATATCGGTATTTATGGTTATCGCAGGAAATCTTTGCTTAAATTTGTCCGGCTCGATCCCATAGAACGGGAAAAGTCAGAAAAACTAGAACAATTACGGGCTTTAGAAAACGGTTTCCTGATTAAGGTCGGCCTGATTAAAAAAGCGCCGGCTGGAATAGATACCTTAAAAGATTATCAAGCGTTTGTAAAAAGAATGGAAAAAACTTGATTTTTTTTACAAGAGTTAATAGAATATTATTAATATTCTTTCTAATCACAGGTGCTATTATATAAATGGCTAAGCATATCTTTATTACCGGCGGTGTTGTTTCTTCCTTGGGTAAAGGATTAACCTCGGCGGCCATCGGACTTTTACTGGAACGCCGGGGACTCAAGATTACCATCCAGAAATTAGACCCTTACATTAACGTTGATCCCGGCACAATGAGCCCTTTCCAGCACGGCGAAGTCTATGTTACCGACGACGGAGCGGAAACTGATTTAGACCTGGGCCATTACGAACGGTTCACCAACGCAATCCTGACTAAAGACTCCAATTTTACCACCGGCAAAATATACAGCACCGTTATCGCCAATGAAAGACGCGGTAAATATCTGGGCAAAACGGTCCAGGTCATTCCTCATATCACTAATGAAATCAAATCAGCCATAAAAAAACCGGTGGAACGCAATACCGACGTGGCTATTACCGAAATCGGCGGAACGGTCGGCGATATTGAAAGTTTACCGTTCCTGGAAGCCATCCGCCAGATGCGGCTGGAACTCGGTCCGGAAAACGTCCTTTTCATCCACCTGACCTTAATCCCGTATCTCCGGGCCAGCGGCGAGATGAAAACTAAACCAACCCAGCACAGCGTCGGTAAATTACGGGAAATCGGTATCCAGCCGGATATCCTCATCTGCCGGACGGAAAAACCGCTGTCCGAAGATTTGAAATATAAATTATCGTTATTCTGCAATGTCCCCAAAAAATTCGTGATTGAAGAACAGGATGTCAGTCACAGTATTTATGAAGTGCCGCTGGTTTTGGTGGAACAAAAGGTGGATGAACTGATTCTGAAACAGTTTAATATTAAAAGGAACGGCCGCGACCTGAAAGACTGGCGGCGAATGATAGAAATTATTAAGCATCCGAAACATACGATGGAAATCGCCGTAGTCGGAAAATACTTGGAACTCCAGGATGCTTACAAATCAATTTATGAAGCACTGACGCACGGTGGAATTGCCAATCATTGCCGCCTGCAAATCAAAAGAATTAATGCCGAGGATATAGAAAAATCCGGTGCGGAAAAGTATTTAAAAAATATGCCCGGCCTTCTGGTCCCGGGCGGATTCGGTCAGCGCGGTGTGGAAGGAAAAATTCAGGCCATTGAATATGCCCGCATTAACCAGATACCATTTTTCGGAATCTGCCTCGGGATGCAGTGCGCCGTGATTGAATTCGCCCGCAATGTCTGCGGATTAAAAGATGCCCACAGCACCGAGTTTAGCCGGGAAACCAACCATCCGGTAATTGATTTAATGGCCAGCCAGCGCGATATTAAAGACCTGGGCGGCACCATGCGGTTGGGTTCTTATCAGTGCCATTTAAAAAAAGATTCTGCGGCCTACCGGGCTTATCAACAGGAAATAATCTTAGAACGACACCGCCACCGGTTTGAATTTAATAATAATTACCGTGAACAGTTTACCAAAAAAGGATTGCGTTTAAGTGGTATTTGTCCTAAAAATAACCTGGTGGAAATCGTGGAACTTACAGAGCATCCCTGGTTTGTCGGCGTACAATTTCATCCCGAATTCAAGTCCAAGCCGATTGCCCCTCATCCCTTATTCAGGGATTTCATTAAATCCGCTTTATCTAAACAATCAGCAATGGGAGACTGTTGAAAAACCAACTGTAGCGGCGACCCCGTTATTCAACGGGGCAGGCTCTTTATGTAGTCCCGACCTAATCGGGATGGTCGCCCTTAATATGATTATATGAAAGATTACCCCGCCGTAGCGGGACGCTACTAAGATGTAATAACATCAGAGGTTGATTTTTCAACAGTCTCAAGGTAAACGGGGTAAATCGCGGCAAGTCCCGCCCTTTCATGGTAAAAGAGCGGGACAAGTCAAATCATTATAAAATACATTATTACCGCAGTGAAGTTCAAGGCAATATGTCCGGCCATGGCGCTTTCAACGCAACTCCGCCTGGTAAATTCACTAAATACAATACCAATAATAAATATCTGCAAGGATTTTATTGCCGGCATATCAGTATTAAAAATATGGAGTCCCGCCCATAATAATGAAACAAAAATAATTGAACCGATCACGGCCGGCCGTTTATTTCCGCTCAGCCGTAATAAAAATGCCTGGAGGCCACCTCTAAAAACTAATTCTTCTATCACCGCGGCTCCGGTTACAAATAGCAGAAGAACCGGGATACGAATAATAAGACCGGCTTCCGCGGCATGAGGAAACATCAACGTTATTCTCTTAAGCGGTTCGCTTTCATTCATACCAAGGGCGACAAATATAACGGTGCTCACCACCCCGCTGACCACCCCAAAGATGGCCGCGGCCAGAATTACTTTCCAGGGAACATTTTTACTCTTCTTTAAAACGGTAAATGCCTCAGGCCTAATTTTATCCCACTCGGACACGGCGGCATAATAAACTATCATATGCCAACCAATTTTAAGAATCAAAATACCCAACCCGACAATCAAGCCGATATATATGTAAATTTTTAAAAAGGGTTCCGGACGACCTTTAAGAATAACGGACGGGTCAAAATATATCAGATTGAAAATAGCCGCGGGCAGGGTCATCAAAAAAACAATTATCCCAACAAACAGTCCTGTTTTATAGTACTTCTTTAATGCCTTCAAATTCAAAACGGCTAATACTACAAAAAATATAAATATTAAAACGCTTAAAGACAGGACAAAAATAGACTGGACCAGTTCCGAAAAATCAGGATAAAGCATAATCGTTATCCTTTAATTAAAACGATTTTAATTTTATCAGATATTTATTTAGCCGTCAATCTAATGATTAAAAAAAAACTTGCTTTTTAATTAATTAGAAGTAAAGTATAAGGTTATCCGGTATCAGAAAGTCAAGAAAATCTGCCCTTCGGGCAGAGACTTAAGGCAGATTTTCCTTGATCCTGACCCCGCCTTAGCGTGGGAAGGATCTAATTTAGGTAACCTGGTATAATTCCCTATGCTATAAAAAGATATTATCAGAAAATAATTCTTCCGGGCGAGTGGCGGAATGGCAGACGCTATGGACTTAAAATCCATTCTTCGTAAGAAGGTGAGGGTTCGACTCCCTCCTCGCCCATGACAAAATTTACATCGTAAATTTTATATATGCCGATGCGACATAGTTTTTGAAGATATCCCGCTGGAAGCGGGATCCGTCCTTCGGCGGAGGTATATCCCGATGTAATAGATCGGGACAGGTCGGCATTACCTTTTTTTCCGCCAGAGGCGGATCAGTCCTACGGCTGACGCCAGAGGACGAATCAGTCCTTTGGCTGAAACATTAATAAAGAAATTTAATCGTAACGGCCTATATGAATTTCCTATCGGATCAGGAATTGATTAACCTTTGCCGGGAAGGCAAACCGGAAGCATTCACTGTTCTCTACGAACGCTACCGACAAACCATAATGAATTTCGCCTACCGGATACTTCGTGATTCTCACCTCTCAGCCGATGTGCTTCAGGAAACCTTTATCTACGTTTTTAAAAAATTACCAACCTATGAATCCAGAGCAAAATTCACCACTCTGCTCTTTCAGGTCGCCCGACATATCTCTTTTAATAAGTTAAAAAAAATAAAACACTTGAAAATCCAGCCGCTGCCCGAAGAAATATCCGGCCCGGACACAGAGATAAATTCAAATCCGGAAAAAATTTTACAGAATGAAGAAATCGGAAAAAATATTGCCGGGGCATTAAAACAATTACCCTTGCTGTACCGGGAAGTTATTAACTTGCGGATTATTCAAAACTTGCCTTACCGGGAAATAAGTGCTATACTTGATTGTCCGCTCGGAACCGTAAAATCAAGGCTCCATAACGGGTTGGAGATGTTAAGAACTTATTTAAGAAGTAAAATTGAACAAAATAAAGAATAAATTGCTTATATTATTATGAAATGCCAAGAAATTACTAACGATCTTCTCAATGATTATAACCAGGAGTCACTTGAGGAGACATTGTCTCAAAACATCAGAGGACATCTTACTGCCTGTAAACAATGTCTGTCGCGCCGAGAAGAAATTAAAAATATTACGGATTCACTCAAGCACTCGCCGGAATTAAATCTAAAAACACCAATTTCCGAATTGGTGGATGAAAAAATTTATACCGATATCCACCGCCTGGTTGCCTCAAGACAACGTAAACCAGCCCAGACGACTCCAGGTAATTTCAGATTAATTTTACTCTCCACCGCTGCGGTTACCCTGTTCGGCATTTGCAGTTATTTCGTTTTAGAATTTTTGCTAACCGAACAAAAATTAAGTCCACCGCAAGAATTACCTACCACCGAAACCGGCACTGCTGTAATTTCAGATCCATCACTGTTACTACCTCAATCGGTTATTCAAACTAAAAAAATTAACGTTATTAAAGGCGATATTAATATGGATGGTGCATCAGATATCATTGACAGCATGCTCATCTGCCAGTATATTTTAGATGAAAAAAAATTAGTGCTGAACGATTTAACCGCTGATATGAATAATGACGGCGAAGTTGACATCGGAGATGCCCTGTTGATTGCCCAAAAAGTGATGGAATAAGATTATCTATAGTATGTCTGTGAAATCTGCGACAATCAGTAAAATCCGTTGTAATCATATGAAAAAATTATTACTTTTATTCCTTATTGCCGGCCTGACCGGTTGCGCTACTGCTGATCAGCCGTCCTCCGTAAAATTACTTAAACTAAACTATGATAAGTCTTACCCGGTTGACATCTGGATTGAATCTGGTGAAAATCAGGTCGGCGCTTATACCGTGACGCTTGAATATGATGCCGGCATTGTCAATATTAAAAATATCATCGTCCCCACCGGCTATAATTCTTTCCCCGGCAGTCCGATGGCCAATCAAGCCACTTTTACGACCGGTAAAACTATTATTACCGGTTTTTATCCGGGCAAAAACTCTTTGAGCGGCCGGGTAAAAATCGCCACAGTCACTTTTCAAGCAATTAACCCGGGCACCAGCCCGTTCAAAACCACCCTGCAAAACCTCTATAATTATTCCAGCCAGCCACTAAAAGGAAAAGTAATCCTTTCCACTGATAGCATCACCGTTAGCAAATAACCCTTTCTAAAAATTTTCTATAAAAAATTATTTTTTTTGAACTTTTCACCTTATTTAACGTCTAAATAAATAGAGAACCTGATAAACCGGCGGTCATCAGATAATATTATAATATCAGGATGCTCTGTTGAAAACCACTCGCTCTGACATAGTGAGTAATAAGGAGGCATTGTTATGAGGAATTTTATAGCCATCTTAATGGGATTGGGCCTGGCCGTATTGTTGGTCTTGGGAATAAGTATGAACAATTGCATATCTTATAAAACAAGGCGATCAATGTCTGATAATTATAAAGTTGCCTGTTTGAGCGCCCCTTCTCCTTCTCAACCAGTCGGAGTTATTTCAGAAACAGAACCGGATTTTTACCGCCAGGATTTTAATACTGAATCTTATGACCGCGTTTATGAAAATCCTTTTCTATCGGTACGTCAAAATCCCCTTTCCACTTTTTCCATTGATGTGGATACGGCTTCTTACGCCAATGCCCGCCGTTTTTTGAACGAAGAACAGTTCCCTCCCAAAGATGCGGTGCGAATAGAAGAATTTATTAACTATTTTTCTTATTATTACCCGCCACCGGAAGGGAATAAACCTTTTTCGGTTAATATTGAAACATCAGAATGTCCCTGGGCTAATAACCACCGATTAGTACGTATCGGTTTAAAAGGAAAAGAAATTACGCTGGAAAATCGACCACTCAGCAACCTGGTTTTTCTGATTGATGTTTCCGGTTCGATGCAACCGGATAATAAGTTACCACTAGCTAAAAAAACGATGCAATTATTGGTGGAACAATTAACCGAAAACGACCGGGTAGCCATAGTGGTTTACGCCGGTGCTTCCGGATTAGTCCTGCCAGCCACCACCGGAGACCAAAAAGAAAAGATTCTTTCTGCTTTAGGCCGACTTGAAGCCGGCGGTTCCACCAACGGCGGAGAAGGAATCCAACTGGCTTATCAAATCGCTCTGTCTAATTTCATCAAGAATGGTATTAACCGGGTTATCCTGGCCACAGATGGTGATTTCAATATCGGGGTTACCAATCAAGGAGACCTAATTCGGCTGATTGAGGAAAAAGCAAAGAGCGGTGTTTTTCTAAGCGTGCTGGGATTCGGGATGGGTAATTATAAAGATTCAACTCTGGAAAAATTAGCCGATCAGGGTAACGGTAATTATGCCTATATTGATACGCTCAACGAAGCCCGTAAAGTGCTGGTGGAACAAATGAGCGGCATGCTTATTACCATTGCCAAAGACGTTAAGATTCAGGTGGAATTCAACCAGGCGCAGGTTACGGCTTATCGCTTAATTGGTTACGAAAATCGGTTACTCCGGTCTGAAGATTTTAACGATGATAAAAAAGATGCCGGCGAAATCGGCGCCGGTCACACCGTTACCGCCCTTTATGAAGTGGTTCCGACCGGTCAGGAAATCAATTTTTCTTCGGTGGACCCATTAAAATATCAACCACAAATGGAAACCGGCCGGACCACGCACAGCAATGAACTCCTGACGGTTAAACTTCGTTACAAAAAACCGGATGGCGATATGAGTCAACTTTTAGAATTTCCGGTAACTGATAGTGGCAGTAAACTTAACTCTGCTTCAAGTGATTTTAAATTTGCCGCGGCGGTGGCGGCCTTCGGAATGATTCTACGTGATTCTGAATATAAAGGAAACGTAACTTTTGACAGCGTTCTTAAGTTAGCCCAGGAAAACGCCAGGTCGGATGAATCTGGTTACCGCTCTGAGTTTATCAGTCTGGTAAAGAAAGCTAAAAAGATCAAGAAAGATTAAAAAATTCCCCGACTTTTTGGCTAGTTTGACCAAGAATGGATAATAATTTCTCCGCCTCGGCTTCGGTCCGCATTCCCATTCCGCAGGACGGAGTCAGAAGCGATTGGTTTAGGATGCGTTCTTTATCAATCCCTTTTTTAACCAGCGTATCAATGGCGATATAAATACGTTTGGTTAAATCAGTTATAAATTCTGGAGACCTAAAGGTCTCCTCGACACGCCTGTCTTCTAAAGTAACCGGCACAATCCCCCAAGCAATCACCCCGCCCCGGTTAATAAATTTTTTAATATCATCCGCATATAATAAGAATTTATCCATAAATCCATAGGCGTCAAAACTGATAATATCTACAGGTAATTCTAAAAGCAAACTCCAGTCCGTATTACCGCAACAGTGAATACCCACTAACGAACCGGTGGGATGAATAGTTTCAATGATTTCTCCCAGATATTTGGTAACCATTTCGCTGGTTAAAGGCGAATAGGCCGAACCGTAGCCCATCAGGGAAGGTTCGTCAATGAAGATGATCGGTTTTCCGCCCCGCCCTGGCGGGACGGATCCGCCTCCCCGGCCCCGCCAAGCGAAGCGGGGCGGGCTGACGGAAAGATTTAAGGTGTTAGCAAAAAGATTAATCTGCCAGAGTGCCTTCATTGCTAAATTTTTAACCATCACATCGGCGATGATTTCATTATGGATAATCGCCTGGCCGGTTTCATCTGTCACCGCCAGCCCCCAGGTAATCGGACCGGTAATCTGGCCCTTGATAAAAATCGCAGGGCGATTTTTATCCATTTTCAAAAGGTCTAACATTTTATATAACCCCGGTACATAATCCGGACTGATGGCGAAATAATCAAGATTTTTATTGAGATAATGCTGATAAAAATTCGCCAGTTCTTCCGGCGAATTTTTATTGGCTGTATCAAAATAGATTTTTTTCTTCTCGCGGTCGGTGCTTAAACCGGGCAGGCCTTCGCTGAACTGGGTCGCCATCCCCTCCTTAAAATCACGTTGGGGTAATTGGGGCCAGAAGGGAATTCCCGGCAGGTTTTTCAGGATTAACTCGCAGGCCTTAACCGGGTCTTGATGAGGCAGGCTTCCGATACCGGTTGGGGTAAAATTAAACTTATTAGTCATTTTTAAAAATAGAATAAAACTGATTTAATAGATAAAAATTTTGTTTCAAAATTTTTATAATGGGCCCAGCAGGTTTCGAACCTGCGACCAACGGATTATGAGTCCGCTGCTCTACCACTGAGCTATGGGCCCGTAAATAAATTTTGTGCGGTCACAAAATTTATGTTTATTTCTGATGATTTTTACGTATCTAATATAACTTTTAACTTGATTTCGTCAAGTTTTTATTATGCGAGCAAGTAAAACGCCTCCCTCGTTTACGTTAAAGAATAAATTTGCTTTTAAAAAATAGAAAGATATAATTAATAACAATGTCATATAAAATTCTCAAAACCGAAGAAATTTACCGCGGGAAGATTTTTAACGTCCGGCGCAGTCAGCTCAACCTGAAAAACGGACGGAACACCTGGTGGGAGATGGTCGCCCATAACGGGGCGGCGGTCATCCTGCCTCTCCTTTCGCGGAATAAAGTCATCCTGGTCTACCAATACCGCTACCCAATTAATAAATCTATCTGGGAACTGCCGGCCGGCCGGCTGGAACGCGGAGAATTACCGTTAACCTGCGCCCGGCGGGAACTCCAGGAAGAAATCGGCTGCACGGCCCGCCGTTTCAAAAAAATGATTACTTTTTATAGCACCCCGGGCTTTACCAGCGAAAAACTTCATATTTTCGCGGCAAAAGGATTAACACCTTCTTACGCTTGCCCCGATGATGACGAAAAAATTAAAACCCGCGTCTTTACCCGCCCGGAAATAGTTAAACTAATCAACCAAAATAAAATTATTGATGCCAAAACGCTGATCGGATTAATGTTATGGTTACGGAATCAGATTTAGTCTTCGGTGAAATCGCCATCAAAACCAGACTGGTCACGGCCCGGCAGATTGACGAAGCCATTACCATTCAGCATGGGTTGCCTGAATGGAAACCGCTCGGATTAATCCTTCTGGAAAAACAATATCTCACCAAGGAACAACTGGAGAACATTATTGATATCCAGAAACGGAACCTGGAAACCCGAGCGATTCAACTTCGTTATATTAAAGAAGACAACATCTTCGGACGCTTGGCGATTAAACTCAATCTGGCTACGGAACAGCAGGTCGAAGAATGCCTGGGCGTCCAGTTAATGATGCAGGATGATTATTTGTTACGTCTGGGCGAACTGATGGTGAAAAAAAAATACCTTTCCGGCACAGACGTAAAAAAAATACTGGAATACCAATCCGCCCAGGTAATTCATTGCCCAAAATGCGATACGAAATATAACGTCGTGTTATTTAACCCGGGCGCCAAATTTATCTGTTATGAATGCGAAACAGAGTTGACGGTACCGAAAAATTTAACCAGTACGATGAATTTATAAATTATTTGACCCCGTTAGAAATGTTTACTATAATTACGAATGTTTTATTATCAACTAAATAAAAATATTTTGTGTTAATCTGTATAATCACTGTCCCAATGTCCATCGGGGTGTGGTTAAAGGAGCGCAACTATGGCTTTAACCGGATTGGATATTTATAAACTGTTACCCAAGACCAACTGCGGCGAATGCGGCACGCCGACCTGCTTGGCTTTTGCGATGGCCCTGGCCGGTAAAAAAACTTCATTAGATAAATGCCCTCATGTCTCGGCTCAAGCTAAAACCGCCCTGGAAAGCGCCTCGGCCCCGCCCATCCAACTGGTTACCATCGGAACCGGACCCAATAAGTTGGAAATCGGCAATGAGACCGTAATGTTCAGACATGAACAAACTTTCTATCACCCTTGCGGCATTGCCATTGAAATACCCGATAATCTGCCGGCTGATGAAATCAAAAAACGCACTCAGACAATCAATAACCTCATCTTTGACCGGGTCGGCAAAAAAATTCATGTGGAACTGATTGCTCTCAGAGACGTCAGCCATAATCCTGATACCTTTGCCAATGCCGTCAAAACAATCACCGCTTCTTCCCAACTGGCTTTGGTCCTGGTAAGTTTTAATCCGGGTATTATAGAAGCCGGTCTAAAAATCTGCGCTTCCGCAAAACCGCTTATTTATGCGGCCAATCAGGAAAATTACCAGGCCATGGCTGAACTGGCTAAAAAATATGATTGCCCACTCGGCGCGGCCGGAAAAAATCTGGATGATTTAAGCGACCTGACCGTTAAGATCACCGCCCTGGGCGTAAAAAATCTGGTTATTGACCCGGGTTCAGCAGACTTATACCGCCGGCTTAACGATATTACCCAGATTCGTAAACTTGCTTTAAAAAAGACCTTCCGGCCGTTCGGATTTCCGATAATTACTTTTACGCCGGAAAATATTTCACCCGAAGAAGAACCGATGTATGCCACGGTTTTTATTGCCAAATATACCGGTATCGTCGTGGTCAAAGGCCGCGCACCATGGCAGATACTGCCGTTAATCACGCTCCGGTTAAATATTTATACCGACCCGCAGAAGCCGATCCAGATTGAATCTAAAATTTATGAAATCGGTGCGGTCACGGCCTCATCGCCGGTTCTAGTTACCACCAACTTCTCACTGACCTACTTTACGGTGGAACCGGAAATTGAAGGCAGCAAAGTACCCAGTTATATACTCGTGGTTAATACTGAAGGAATGTCGGTTTTAACGGCCTATGCAGCGGATAAATTAAACGAAAAGGTAATCACTAAAGCGTTAAATGATTATAATGTTAAAAGTAAAGTAACTCATAAAAAGGTAATTATTCCGGGCTATATCTCGGCCATGAGCGGAAAATTGGAAGCAGAATCCGGTTGGGAAGTGATGGTTGGCCCGCGCGAGGCATCCGGAATTCCGACTTATCTTAAAAATGTCTGGAAATGAAGCGCTATCAACTTTTATGCAACCGCAAGCCATCATCGCTGATATCCATGCTAATTTTGAAGCATTTTTAGCCGTTCTGGACGATCTTAAGCAAAAAAGCATTACGGAAATTATTTCTTTAGGCGACCTGGTTGGCTACGGCCCCAATCCGATTGAATGCATCATCCTTTCCCTGGAACATAATGTCATTAATCTTTACGGCAACCATGAACTCGCCCTGTTTAAAGATAAAACTAATTTCAACCCGGCCGCCCAGCGGGCGATTGACTGGACCAAACAGGTCATTAAAAATAACCAGCGCCACCCGCGCATTAAATCCTTCTTTGATAACCTTCAGTATGAATACAAAAAAAATAATATTATCTATACCCACGGTTCGCCGAAAGGTATTATTGATGAATACGTCATTAAAAAAGAAGACTTTTTTAAACTAACGCCTGAAGTTAAAAAAAACCTGAAAGATAATTTTGAACTGGTGGAAGAAATCGGATTTATCGGACATACCCATATTCCCTATATTTGCACCTCTGATTTTTACCTGGTCCATCCCGAATGGCAGGAATACCAACCTTATCCCCTGTTGCCGGGCACGAAAACCATTATCAACCCCGGTTCGGTCGGCCAGCCGCGTGATAATGACCCGCGGGCCTGCTATGCGGTTTTTGACGGCCAAACGGTTACGCATCACCGGGTCAAATACGACCTGGAAACAACCATAAAAAAAATGCAGGAGAACCTTGTTCTGGACAAAGCACTCTGGATGCGGTTAAGAAAAGGAATCTAAAATGAAATCTGGTTCAACAACAATATCAGTTCTTTCTTTAAAAGATTTGATTGCTCTTAAAAAATCTACGGGACGTCCACAGGATATTTCTGATATCCATTATCTACAAATAATTATTTGTTAATCCATCCGCCTCCCAGGACCACATCTCCCTGATAAAAAACCGCGGCCTGACCCGGTGTAATAGCTAGTTCCGGCCTTTCAAACTCCACTTTTACCACACCCGACTGAGTGTTAACCGTTCTTACCGTCGCCCGAACCGGCCGGTGAGCATAACGAATTTTAACTTCGGCCATTAAAGATTCTCCTGGCTTAATACCTTCAATACTTACCCAGTTTATTTCTTCAACCGTCATTGTCCAGCGCGCCAGTTCTTTTTTTGGGCCAACAATAATAGTATTAGTATCCGGTAAAACTTGCGTCACATAAACCGGTTCGCCTAACGCAATTTTTAAACCGTGTCTCTGCCCGATGGTAAATAGCTGGTAACCGGGATGACGCCCAAGTAATTTACCACCGGCATCCCTGATTTCACCTTCATTAATACGACCCGGCAGCCGGGTCCGGATAATATTTCCATAATTATTATCCGGCACAAAACAGATTTCCTGGCTATCCGGTTTATCCTGCACCGGCAGATCTATTTTTTTAGCCAGCGCCCTGACCTGAGATTTGGTATAATCACCCAGCGGCAAAACTGTCCGGCTTAATTGCTCCTGCGTTAAGGAAAAAAGCACATAAGACTGGTCCTTGGCTTCATCTTTCCCTTTTCTAATAATATAACGGTTACAGTGAGAATTATATTCTATTCTGGCATAATGGCCGGTGGCGATATAACCCGCTCCCATATTTTGCGCGTAAGAAAGCAACCGTCCGAATTTGAGGTCCTGGTTACACCGGATGCAGGGGTTCGGCGTCCGGCCCGCATCGTATTCCCGGCAGAAATAATCAATTAATTTTTCAAACTCGGCTTTAAAATCAATGACCAAGAAGTCTAGGCCTAGTTTTTGCGCGACCTGCCTGGCATCGTTGGCATCAAAAGTACTGCAACAGGCCCGTTTGCGAGGCGCCAACTTCTCTAAACAGGTCCCCAGACTCATAAAAAGACCGGTTACCTCATAACCCTGCTCTTTCAAAAGAGCGGCCGTCACGCTGGAATCCACTCCACCGCTCATCGCCACGACAATTTTTTTACCGGTGATCATATATTTTATCAATGTATCATAATTTCTCTTGAGGTCAATAGATTTAAAGTGCTCTGATAACATTGAAGCACGAATAGAATTCGTACTTACAATTCCATTTATTTGCACTCAAATATTCTTGTAAAGAATCAGAAAAATACTATAATAATCCAAATTACTTTTGGTAATTTTGATATAAAGGAATTTATCTTTGTGGAATCATCCTCAAAGCCAACGATAAATCTCAAACGGCATTTTTTTGAACTGCTAAAACCATACTGGCGCTCGTTGCTGATTGTCGGCCTGTGCGCCGTTTTAGGTGAAGTAATCCAGATTGCCACGCCTCTTATTATCCGCTCCGGAATTGTGGCCATTGAAGGACAAAAAACAAAACTCCTTTTAACACTCGCCGTGGTACTTTTAGTTTTAAGCGTCTTAGGTGTTTTATTCCGGTTTGGCGTCACCTCGGCCGGACATATCGCCGGTTATGGAGCCGTCGTTACCATCCGGTCGCGGCTTTACAGCCATCTGCAACGATTATCACTTCAGTTTTACCAGAAAAAAAAGATCGGAGACCTGATTAGCCGGACCATCAGCGATACGATGACGTTTGAACAACTAATCGCCCACGGCTCTCCGCAATTAATCCGTTGTAGTATTCTTATCGCAGGTTCCACCGTCGTATTATTTTTACTTAACTGGAAACTGGCAGCCATCAGTTTGCTTCCCATCCCGGTAATGATACTAATCCTGATGGTTTTTTCCAAACTTATTATGAAGCAATATGAGGCTCTCGGCGAAAAATTAGGTCATATCTCGGCGATGATTCAGGAAAATTTATTAGGAATGCCGGTGATTCAGGCCTTTGCCCGGGAAGACCATGAACTGCAGAAATTTAACCAGAAAAATATCGGATTCCTAAATACAGCCAAGAAAGCGATGCGGATTATCGGAATCTGGTTACCGTTAACCGGATTTCTCGCTTCCGCAGCAACAATTTTAACCCTCTGGTTTGGCGGCAATCAGATTATCCACGGACAAATGGCAATACAAGACCTAGTGGCTTTTCTGCTATACATTGGTTTTCTTTACGGCCCTTTGATGGAATTTGCCGGCGTGCTTGATATGATCCAAAACGCCCGAGCGAGTGCCAAGCGGGTATTCGCGATTTTAGAAGAATCGCCGATTATTACTTCCTCCACCGGCGCCGTTATTCCTGAAAAATTTGAACCGCGGATTGAATTTAACAACGTAACTTTTGCTTACGGAACGGAAAACCCGGTCATAAAAAATATTTCTTTTATGATTAACCCGGGAGAAACACTGGCGCTGGTCGGTTCCAGCGGCGCCGGAAAAAGCACCATTGCCAGTTTAATTGCCCGTTTTTATGATGTCCAATCCGGACAGATCCTTATCGGAAAACACGATATCAAGGAACTTGACCTTAAATTTTTAAGGGAATCGATCGCCCTGATTCTCCAGGATGTTTTTCTATTTAACGGAACGGTGCAGGAAAATATTTCTTACGGCAAACTTAATGCTCCGATGAACGAAATAATTAAAGCCGCCCAGGCGGCCGGGGCGGATGAATTTATCCGGCAGTTGCCGTATGGTTATAACACGGTTGTAGGCGAACGCGGGACGCGGCTTTCCGGCGGAGAAAAACAGCGTCTTTCCATCGCCCGCGCCTTCCTGAAAGACGCTCCCATCCTCATTATGGACGAACCGACCTCGGCCGTGGACAGCGAAACAGAACAGACTATCCAGAAAACGCTGGAATGGTTGATGAAAAACCGGACGACCCTGGTCATCGCCCACCGGCTTTCCACCATCCGCAATGCCGATAAA
>CAKKQI010000380.1 GCA_919901895.1 Candidatus Brocadiaceae bacterium
GAATTACTCACCCAACCGGGAATAAGTGAAGTTACTCTTAAGGGATTAACCCCTGAATTGCAGGATAAATTTAAAAATTTAATGTCTGCTGAAGGCGTTGAAGTGATGAACATCCATTCCGTTACCGATACGTTAGAAGACCTTTTCTTGAAAACTATTAAAGAGGGAAGCAATGAAACGGATACTCGCCGTAATTAACCTGACGTATAAAGAATCTGTCCGGAAAAGAATATTTTTAATTATCCTGTTTTTTGCCATCGCACTGATCAGTTCTTCGGCGTTTTTCCCGGTAGTTGACCCGGCGGCCCGCGTTAAACTGGTTGAAACCTGGGCGATTCGGGGTATTTCTTTTTTTGCTATGCTGATAGCTATTTTGTTAGCCGGCGTTTCACTGCCGGATGACATTGAAAGCAAAAGAATTTTTATCCTCGTGACCAAGCCGCTTCCCAAAGAAAGTCTTTTGCTGGGAAAACTCCTGGGTTTTATTGCCGTGACGGCTTTATTTATTTTTTCAATGGCGCTAATCAGCCTGGTTTATATCCGGACCGTCCAGTTTTTTACACCCGCTTCGCCCCGATTGGGTCGGGACTCCGCTGTCGCTTCGCCCCAGGAATATCTCAACCCGCGTAAAAAAATAACGGCCCGGGAATTTATCTTTGTTCAACCGGATAGCACCAATGACCGGATGCTCGGAATGGTTTCTGGAAATGAAGAAATCACGGCCGAATTGCAGGGACATAATTTAAATAATTTCGCTGTCTGGAAATTTCAAAGATTGGATAAATACTTTGATTTAAAATCCATCAGCGAGATGGAAATGGAATTAAATCTGGAAGCCATCGGCACCGATGCGCTAAAACACTACAGTGATGTGGCCATTACCATTAGCAACCCCACCACCTCGACCAGCACCACCAGAGTCCTCAGGGCGAAAACCAAACAACCGCTGATTATAAAATTTTCCCCTATTTATGTGGATGATTTCGGGCAATTAAACGTAGAGATAAAACGCGCTCAACCGGATAGCTACCTGCGGATTAAACCGGATAATCTTTCCCTGACCCTTCCAGCCGGCACTTTTACTTTTGAATGGAATTTTATGAAAACAATGCTACTCATTTTGTTACAGACGATGCTGGTCCTAGTTATTACGGTGAGCGGGTCCTCTTTTCTTTCGGCGCCGGTTAATGTCTTTATGGCTATTTTTATCTATTTTTGCGGGAGCGGAATGGCTTTTTTTAAAGAAAATTTAAGTCTGATGGAAAAATCAATGGAATTTTTACGCCGGGCGGAAATCAGCCGGCCGGCCGGCCAAATAATCACCCAAATGAATGATACGATGCCGCTCTGGATGATGGAAACATCTAAATTTATTTTAGATATTGCCGTAAAAATTTTACATG
>CAKKQI010000381.1 GCA_919901895.1 Candidatus Brocadiaceae bacterium
TATTAATGGCTTCGGCGGGCTGGCGGCCCGGATGCCCCTTTATGCCGGTATGACTACGCTGGCTGTTTTTGCCTCTATGGGACTGCCCGGTTTAAGCGGATTCATCGGTGAATTCCTGGTTTTCCTCGGCGCTTTTGAACCTTATCCCACCGCGACGATTATTGCCGTTTCGGGAGTGGTCCTGACCGCCGGCTATTTCCTCTGGATGTTCCGGCGGATGTTCCTCGGACCGCTGAATCCCAAGTATGAAAACCTGCCGGATATTAATACGCGCGAAATGATTACCCTGGTGCCGCTCGGGTTGATTGTGATCGCACTCGGTGTTTACCCGATGCCGGTGATTAATTTAATTAATGTTTCATTGGAACATTTGATTACGCTGGTGAAATAATCAGCGAAATCCGTTTCAATCTGTCGCCTCTTCGGCGAATCTGTGGCTTAGTATGAATAATATTGAGAGCATCAAATATTTTACTCCGGAACTGACGCTGGTTATTACCGCGGTGGTTATTTTATTATTAGGAATGCGGTTCGGCTTCGCTCATCGCCCTGAGCCTGCCGAGGGGATGGGGGCGCGGCGCTTATTGCCTCTTTTAACTTTAACCGGCCTGGTCGTGAGCATGTTTTTTTGCGCTAAATTATTGGATGGATTTCAGCCAACTTATCTTTTTTCGGAAATGATTGCCCTGGATCGCTTCGCCCTATTTTTTAAAATTATTTTCCTGGTCGTAACCGGTTTTATCATTATGTTTTCCATCCCGTATCAAAGCAATGCCGATAAATTTGCAGCCGGTCTTCAGCCCGAATATTATGTCCTGTTATTAATCTCAACCTTGGGGCTTTTCTGCCTGTCCGCCGCCACCGATTTGTTGATGATGTACCTGGCCGTGGAAACGGTCAGTATTTCATCTTATATTTTAACGGCTTTTCTGAAAGGCAACCGCAAGTCCAGCGAGGCCGGTTTAAAATACGTGATTTTCGGAGCCGTGGCTTCAGGTATTATGATTTTTGGATTATCCCTGATTTACGGTTTAAGCGGAAGCACTAACTTTGAACATATTCCGATTTTACTGGCCAGCGGGTCAAATGGTTTACAGCCGGTTTTATTGGCGGCTACGATTATGGTTATCGTTGGGCTGGGTTACAAAATTGCCGCGGTGCCGTTCCATATGTGGTGTCCGGATGTTTACGAAGGGGCGCCGACGCCGATTACCGCTTTTCTTTCGGTCGCGCCCAAAGCGGCCGGGTTCGCCGTTCTCATCAGATTTTTTTATACGGTTTTTTCGTTTCAGAGCGGGCCGGAGACCTGGTCCCTTACCAGCGGTATCCCCTGGCCGACTATTTTTGCTATTATATGCGTCCTGACGATGACGCTGGGTAACTTAGCCGCGCTCTGGCAGAATAATTTAAAACGATTACTCGCCTATTCCAGTATTGCCCACGCCGGTTACTTGATGATGGGATTAGTATTGCTGACCGGACGGGGGCTGACCGCTATTTTAATTTACCTGGTTATTTATCTTTTTATGAACCTGGGCGCCTTTATGGTGGTGATTATTTTCAGCCGGGCCATTGGCAGCGAAGATATTAAAGATTATAAAGGGCTCGGCTGGCGCGCCCCGCTGGTTGGCGTGATTATGTGTATTTTCCTGTTTTCGCTGACCGGCCTGCCGCCGTTAGCCGGGTTTATCGGAAAATTTTATCTCTTCGCGGCCGTGATTGAGGCCCAATGGTACTGGCTGGCGATTGTCGGAGTTCTTAACAGTGTGATTTCCCTGTTTTATTATGCCCGGATTATCAAGGCGATGTTTCTCTCCGGCCTACCTGATGAATCAGCACCTAATTTGTCGCGATTGTCTATCCCCGGCTATTATACCGTTCTTTTGATTCTTTTGGTACTGCCGGTCTTGGTTCTCGGTATTTACTGGGAGCCGTTATATAACTTTGCCGCCGCCTCATTAGAATTTTTATAAATTGCCAAAAAAAGATTTGATTTATATTTTTTTATGTGTTATAGTTTTAATAGAAAGTGGAAATCGTTAAAAAGGGGATATTATGAAAATTGTTGAATGTCCGCTTTGCGAATCCAAGTTTGATATTTCCCGGGCGTCGGAAGGAACGAGACTAAAATGCGGCAGTTGTAAAAAGATTTTCGGCGTGGTGCAGGGTGGTGAAATGGTGCCGGTATTTGATGAGACGCCGGCTAAAACCGTTCCGGCTAAACCAACCGGTATCGGGGTAAAACCCAGAATGCCGCTCCGTCGACCAGCTGCTCCCCCGGCTATCCGTCACCCGATGGCGGTTCAACCTGGTCCTGAAGAATATGAAATAGATCTGCCCGATGAAGCAATGACCGACGTCCGGCTGCCCGGAAAAACACGGATGCCTCCCGGTCGTTTCAGACGCGACCCGTCACTTTCAGAAATAGTCCGCGCCGTGGAAAAAAGAGAAAAACCGGAGGCCTTGTTAGTGCTGGCCGGATTAGCCGGCTTAGCGGCGATTGGAATGCTTATCTGGGTGGCCATAACGATTACCGCACCGATGGATGAAAGTATGTTTCAGGTAAAACCGGAAAAAACAAAAGAAAAAAAAGCGACAAAAATAGAAAAATCTGAAAGCAAGGATGAAGGAAAGGCGGAAGAAAAAAGTAAAACAGAAACACCCAAAGAAAAAACGGAGTAATCCGCCGTGGTCGATAGCGATATTGATTTAATGTTACGGTGCCAGAAAGGTGAAGAGGCGTCTTTTGAAGAATTAGTTAGACGTTATCAAAAAAGGGTAATTTATACCGTTTATCGTTACACCGGCGACCGGACCGAAGCGGAAGATTTAACCCAGGAAGTATTTTTGCGTGTCTATAATGCCCGCCAGTCATACCAGCCCACCAGCAAATTTGAAAGTTGGATTTTCACCATCGTCAATAATATCTGTTTAAACGAAATTAGAAACCGCAAGCGTCGTCGGGTCCAATCTATTTTTACGGACGGGTCCAATCCGCAGATTAATATTGCCGGCCAACAAAAAACCGCCTCCAGCCAGTTACGCGGGTGGGAATTGCAGATTACCGTCCGCAGCGCGTTGGACTCTTTGCCTGATTCCCAGCGGATGGCGGTGATTCTCAATAAATTTGAAAATTTTTCCTATGAAGACATTGCGCAGATGATGAAGATGACGGTTCCGGCGGTTAAATCGCTCCTCTTCCGCGCCCG